>JAIRMH010000122.1 GCA_031258835.1 Tannerella sp. | reverse complement strand
GCATTTTGTGGGGAACAGTTGCGATTCTGTTTCATATGTTGTGGCAGTTTGCCTGTCGTCATGTTTTATGGCATCAAAGTTATGCATAAAAAACCATTTATTATTCATTTAACTTTAGCAAGTTCTTCAACCTGCTGATTAATAATAAAACGTAGTATTTTATTTGCATAAGTCACGAATTTTCATTTTCAGTAACTTTGTGTCACAAAACAACAAAACAAGCAAAATACTATGCAACAAAGTTACAACAAAGTTTTCAGAATTCCAAATTTTTTCACTTCGGCCAGCGATTTGTCTTTTTCTTTGTAACTCTTGGTTGCGGATTTAAAGTTTGTCACGTCCTGAAAAAAGTTGACAGATTACTGTTGATTTTATTTGTTCTGTTTTCCTGTCTACTCCGATATGATCTTTCGCACATCGTCCGTCAGTTTATCCTTTTTACAGGTAACGAACAAACTGTTCAAAAGAAGTATTCCCAGTCCATATGTCAAAAAAACGCTTCGCATTATTTTTTTCGGTTACTCAAAAGATCCGTTTGTTATCCAACTGATGTTTAGAACTTTTTTTCCGCAAAGTAAAAGTAAGACGCTTAAAATAACGCTTAATCCGGAAAAAAATACAAAAAAAAATCATTATCATTTTTTTAAGCGATTTATTAAGCGCTTGTTGGCGGATCGCAGGATGGATATTATGCTATTTCAGTCCGGCTTTAAATAACGCACCGGGCTTTCATTTCGAGATATTTATTGATGACGTTGACGGACAGTTGATCCGGTTCGGTCAGGAGCGAATATATGCCATGTTGTCGCAGTTTGCCGACAACATGATGTTTCTCGAATATAAACTTGTCGGTTATGACCTGTCGGTAATATCCTTCTATGGATGCAGGTCGTTCGGCGGCGAATGATTTCATCTCGGTATCTTCAAAAAATACGACTAACACGACATGCCGGCGCGCTAACTGACGGAGGTATTCAATCTGACGTTCCATACCGATGATTGTATCGAAATTGGTATATATTATCAGCAGGCTGCGTTTGTTGATAAATTTGTTGATGTGTACGTACAGGGAGGAATAATCGCTTTCGCCGAAAGTCGTTTGTTGTCGGTACAAATTTTCGAGTATCTGTTGCATCTGCCCTGTTTGTTTACCGGCGGGGATGAAGGTCTCGAATTTCTCTGCGAACGTAGCGATCCCAGCTTTGTCTTCGCGGCGGATCGCAACAAACGAAAGCGCTAACGATGCATTAATGGCATAATCGAGGAGCGTCATATCCCGGAAAGCGTTTTGCATGATACGGCCTTTGTCGATGATGCAGTATATTTGCTGCGAGCGTTCATCGTGGTATACATTGACCATCGGGAAATGGCGGCGTGCGCTGGCTTTCCAGTTGATAGTCCGGTAATCGTCCCCCTTGATATACTCTTTGATATATTCAAATTCCGTATGATGCCCTCTCCGGCGTATTTTTTTAATGCCTATCTCCGTCAGGTTGTTGTGAATCGTCATTATCTCATACTGACGCAGCATGAGATAAGATGGATAGACGGCAATATCAACCGGTTCGGCACATTTTATGCGGCGGCTGACGACACCCATGGCCGTTGTTATATAAAGTAATACGTTTCCGAATCCGTACACTCCGCGTTGTACGGGACGTAATTTATAATGTATGATTTCGCGGCCTCCCGGTTTTATCTTTACCTTGAAAAGGATGTCGCGGCGCTGGAATATCACCGGTATTTCGTCAATAATATCTATGTCGACGGTAAATGGATACATGTTTTCCACCACTAACTGCACGTCATTGAAATCTCCGTTCGAGAATCTCGGCGCACAAAATCTTTCTGCATCTGCCGCTTTTTTGCGACGCCACAGCAGGACGTAATCGACGATGGTCAATAGAATGAGACATGCCAATACCACTTTGCCTGTTGTAAAGAGCGCAGGTATCATATAGCCCGACACGAATAATGTACAGGTGGTTAATCCGGCGATATAAAAACGTTTAGTCAGGAACATAGGCAGCGATGACGGCATTTCATTTCGGTACTTCCACTTTCTCAATCAGCCGTTGTACGACTTTGAGCGGCGTGAGTCCTTCCATTTCGGCTTCTGCCGTGAGTATCAAGCGATGTTGCAAGACGAAAGGCGCTACGATTTTGATGTCTTCCGGCGTCACAAATTCGCGTCCCTGCAGCAGAGCCATCGCTTTGGCGGATTGCAATAAAGCGATTGAGGCGCGAGGCGAAGCGCCGAGATAGACCGCTTTGCTATCCCGCGTCTGACGGATCACGGATGCAATGTAGCGTAACAGGGACTTTTCTACGAATACGTTCTCCACGTATGTAAACATCTGCAGCAGGTCTTCGCGCGAAATGACGGCTTTCACGTCTTCCGCTTTTGCCAGGCGGGCGTTCCGGTTATGACGTTCCAATATCTCAATTTCTTCATCGAGCGAAGGGTAGGGGATGGCTATTTTCATCATAAACCGGTCTAACTGCGCTTCGGGAAGTTTATATGTGCCTTCCTGTTCTACCGGGTTTTGAGTAGCCAGTATCGTATAAACAGGGCTCATTTTGTGAAGCGCACCGTCGATTGTAGCCTGTCGTTCTTCCATCACTTCGAATAGCGCGGACTGCGTTTTTGCCGGAGCGCGGTTTACTTCGTCGATGAGCACGATATCGGCAAATACAGGTCCGGGATGAAAACGAAATTCACTCGTTTTCATGTCGAAAACAGACGTCCCCAGTACGTCTGACGGCATCAAGTCTGGCGTGAACTGTATACGTGAGAAATCGGCGTTTATAAGCCGGGCGATCATCTTTGCGAGGAGTGTTTTAGCCACTCCCGGAACCCCTTCTATCAAGACGTGTCCGCGTGCAAGTATAGCGGAAAGTATCAGATCTACAGCGCGTTCCTGTCCGACAATAATGCTGCCGATGGCGATTTTCATTTGGTTTACCTTTTCTGCAAAAGGCGTCAGATCCATTGTTTCATTTTGCTCTTTCATATTGTTTTACTTTATTTACGTTTTAAATGCCTGTAATATATCGTTCATGCCGTCTATGCATTGTTTCAACTCCGGATCATGTAAACCGGAGGAATATAATCCCTTATGGATGTTATTTATGAGCGTGCGGAGAAGATCTTTATTTATGCCGGTTTTTTCCGACAGGCGCGTATATGCCGTTTCGCCGGGAACGTCATCCTGCAGGTCGATTCCGGTAAAACGTTTCACTTCGGCGCAGAAATACAGATGTTTTAATTTAAGTATTTCCCGATTGTCATGCTTTTGGTAATACAAATTACTAATGAGTTGCATAAAGCCAAATGTACGGTTAGGAGGCGTTTTTATTACCGGAATAACCCGTTGGCGTCGTTTGGCGGTAAATATCATGAACAATACCAGTAAAGACAGAATAGAATAAGTCGCCCACCGTAGCGGTGGTTCCGACAACACATAGCGAAGTGGCGACCCTGACTTTTCGCTGTGCTTGCCGTATGCTTCCGTCCGGACAAGCGGTTTGTCTTTCATATAAGACAAAAGACGGAATGTATACGAGGCGTTATTTTCGTCGAGAACGCCATAGTTGGTAAACATCAGAGGCGTAGATACGAGAAACAGCTCTCCTTTTCCGATAAACGCCCTTATCGCAAGTGGTTTGTTTTTATGATTCCATACGAGCGTCTCCGAAGAGTCGCAATTCAAGAAGTGTTCATGTTTTTCTCCGACGATATAAACCGGGTGCATTTGAGGGTATACATGATAAATATGCGTAGAATTAAGCGTGTCGGTTCCGGAAAATATACTGTCGCGTTGTTTTGATGCGTCGTTAATATAGCGTTTTATATTAGGCAAGAAATTGTCATATTCGATTTTGAACCCAAGCGTGTCTTCAAGTACATACGAAAAATTATTCGAACAGATCATTATTTGGTTTCCCGCATGAATCAATTGATAGAGATATTTTATGTCCGTTTCGTTGAAGTTGATATGGTTTTCGGTAATCAGGAAAGCGTGCGGGGAAGGAAAGGAATCTGCTTCCTGCATGATCTGATAGAACGTCATGTTCGTAATAGTATAGTTATTGATTGAAGAAGATACGACATCATCAAAGACATAACTTCCGAAAGGCTCCTTATCGTTTTTATCGAAGGTGGGAGTCCATATAAATTCACGTGGGGACATGTATTCGAACAGGAATACAAAAACAATGCATACGCACAGGAAGATCATATAGATTCTGCCACCTTTCATCCGTCCCTCCTTCTACTACTCATTTTCATTCTCATCCTCATCCTATTACTTATTCTCCTACTACTTCAACTCATTCTCCAACTCCTTCGTTTTCTACTCCAACTCCTCCGTTTTCAATGCTAACCTGTATCTGTTTTCGGATACTGTTCATGGTCTCAAATCGTTCCGGCGACGCCGTGTAATTACCGTATCTGACCTGTAGGAAATGATTTGTCAGTTCACGGAGCGGCTGTTTTATTTCCTTTTTCCCAACCTCATACAAGTATTCTGTCGGGGTCTTGTGTATCTGCCAGTCGATGAACTTGTTATCCGAAAGAAGACGAAGCGTCTGCAGGTAAATCAGCCTTGTCGCCAGCCGGTAATTTCTTTTGTCTAAAGCTGCGGAAATCTCTTTCTCGAAATCTATCTCGTGAATGTTTTCTTCTTCTACGTTATAGGGTAAAGCAGTCGTTTTTCTGGAACGCATAAAAAGTTCAGGGCGCTTCTTGTATAAAAAAAACAGAACAGCAAATAATGCAGCCAGAAAAAGAAATATCATGACAGGCGTCGTATAATTTTCTTCAAATTTTCCATTGAAAATGGAATTTATCAGGCGTTTGAACCAGTTGGATACAATATCGAACCATGTATATTCTGGCATGTTTAATTGCGAATTATAATCAAACTGCTTGTCTGATTGATAACGTGCAATTTTGTTGATGTCGTATATGATGGTATCTGCCTGGAATTTCATATCCTATAATCGGTTGAAATTTGAAATATTGGAGTCTACCGTTACTCCTTCCACTTTTTCCCGTGCATGAAAATAATGGAAGGCGAGGCCGATAATGCCGATAGTTGAAGCGGCATACGCGCCATAAGTTTGTATTAGCCCTAAAATATAAAGGGCAAATTTATAGCTGACAGATTGTTCCAAAGCCGATTCTGTAATCAACGAAAACACATGGCCGAAAAGCAAGGTGATGTACCAGGGCAATGTAGTGAGCGTTTGTATCACGGACGAAATAATGCTCAGAACAATGATAAGTCCAACCATCCCTCCAAGCGTTTCCGTTCCCAGTTTCCATGCTTTTTTGATAGCATTGGAAAAGCGCATGTCGCGTTCGAAAATATATACCGGCATGAGCATCATAAATGGTATAAGGAATAAGAACAACAGGATGAGAACCGGAATGGTGACAAAGAGTGAAGCGACGGATACAGAAATGGCTAAAATAGCGGCTATACCCACGAAAATTATACCTGTCAAGATGAAAAACAAAGAAATGTGTATGCATTTCCATACGTTCCGGACAAGATTTTCTTTAAAGTCGTTCAGCGTAATATGCCTGAGCCCGTTTTCACGTGTTGCATAAGTTTGCATCATTGCATATACCATGCCGGAAATGATCGCCGAACCGATTAATGAACAAAAGAGTATCACACCGTAGTTCGCGAAGAAAGAGATGGCGGAACTGCCGGCCATACTTCCGAAAGATGAATCTCCACCGGAGGCGGTCCGGGATAAAAAACCGGCGTATCCGGTTATAAATGAGTTCATGGCGAAAGTTTGTATTAAACAAATCGGCATGATGAGATAGAACGTGTATTTCAACAAGGGTTTCCAGTTCTCACGTATGAAATCGAATGTCACATTCAACTTTTCGGAGAAAGTACGCTGTCGATAAAATTCAATTTTTGATTTCTGATAATCCATGATGTCTTAAATAAGGTAAAATAATATAGTAATAAATCACACAGACGAATGAAAAGAGGATGATAGCCAGACGCACGGATAACGGATATTCGGTGTGGCGCGTCAGGTAACTTTCGATGAATCCGGCCATAATAAATACCGGTATTAGTCCGGTAATAATTTTGAGGCCGCGTTTTGCGCCTTGCCTGAATGTATATCCGCGCGAATAGGTTCCGGGAAATAGCCATCCGTTGCCTAAGGCAAAGCCTGCCGCTCCGGCGATGATTATTGCCGAAATTTCAAACGTACCGTGCAGCCAGATAACCGGCGCCGATTCCCATCCTGCATTATGTTGAAAAAAGAATGTTTGGAACGCACCCACCATTATGCCGTTATAAAATAAAAGAAAACCTGTTCCAAACCCGGTGAACAACCCCAAGACAAAAGCGCGAAACGAAACGCTGATATTATTGAACGTAATATTCAGAAACATCATAAGTTCGGGCGAACTGTCGTATACTTTCATCGGATTCCCATTCTCAATATTATTAAGCGTCATATCAACGTATCCGTTTCCGAGTATAAGGCGGACAAACGAATCGTCGTTTATAACGGAGATAACCCCAATCATTGCACTTATAAAAAATATTGAAAACGAATAAAGCAATTCTTTGCGCGAAAGATACATCACGTCCGGAATTTCTTGTGTCCAGAACGTGATAATACGCGAATAGTGTTCTTTCTTGTTTTTGTATAATTGATTATGTAGTGCGGAGGCCAGATTATTCAAGTATATTGTGATGCGCGATTTGGGATAATGCGATCGTGAAAATGACAAATCCGAGGTGATTTCCACGTATGCGTTGGCCAATTCACCGGGATTATGCGTAGCGGCTTTGTCTACAACTTTTTCCAGCGATTTCCATTTTTCGATATTTTGACGTATAAAAAAAACTTCTTTCATCTTTTTGCTTAAAAAGTTCCGCAAAAATAATATATTTGCGGATAAATTCAAATAGTTTATGGCAGAAACGAAAATTATAACAAGTCAATATGTCCGGATCGATCAAATTCCAGCAGGCATAGGAGAGCGTATCTTCGCGCGCATATTGGACAATCTCACGATGATATTGTATATGATCGGGTTATTTTATCTGATCAATTATTTAAACTCGGATAGAGTTAACGGCGCCTTTGCCATAGCGTGCGCCTTTGCCATGTTTCTGCCGGTTGTCTTCTATTCGTTCCTGTGGGAGATCTTAAACCGTGGCCGCTCGCCCGGCAAAATGGTTTTTGGCACACGCGTTGTGATGCGCGATGGCACAACGCCTACGATAGGGGCTTATTTTATGCGATGGCTGTTATTGATAGTGGATGCCTGGGGCTGGATCGGGATTGTTGTGATTCTTTTAAATAAAAATAATCAACGTCTGGGAGATCTTGCCGCCGGGACAATGGTTATTAAAGAAAAAGATTATCACCGTATTCATGTTTCGCTCGATGAATTTAATTATCTGAGCCGCAATTATCATCCCGTTTTTCCTCAAGCGGAAAATTTATCGCTTGAACAAGTTAATACAATTAATGAAACGTTGATGCGCAGGGATGCTAACCGTTCGCAACGTATTGTCATGCTTTCAGCTAAGGCGAAAGAGTTCCTGAAAATTACACCGTTAGTCGATGACGAAACGTTCCTCCGGACGCTTACCCGCGACTATCAATATTACGCTTTGGAGGAAATCTGAAATTAGTGGGAAAGGTAAGTTCAATTTACTTTATTTTTGAACTTTGATGCAAAAAAATAAGTTATTACCTTTTTAAGGGAAGCGAAACAAACAACTTATAACAGTTTTTCAAAAAAAAGTATTATCTCTGCATCGTAAATATAACTATTGTAAAGATGAAAAAAATAGATTTTGAATATGACATGGATAAACACGAACAGTTTTTCTTTGATCAAATGACTGAATATGGCAAGCGTCTATATTTGGGTCTACAAGCGATGAAATTAGGCTATAATGGAGTTAGAGAAGTTTCACAAAAGTTTAATA
>JAIRMH010000095.1 GCA_031258835.1 Tannerella sp. | reverse complement strand
GGAACGCGGAACATCATTTCGGGCAAATACGGACAGGAATTGAACCAGTCGCCGCTACGACGTAACAGTTGCCACGCTTTGGGATTTCCGGCAACTCCCGCTTCGACCAATCCCTGCGACATCCAGCCGCGTGCGTAGCCGTTGTTTTGTCCTTGCAGGACAGTACGTTCGGCGTATCCGTGGATATATCCTTCGGGCGTAGCGCAGTCGTCGATGACATTCACGAGTTCGTTCATCCGGCGACACAGTTCTTCATCGCTTTGCCAGCGTAGAATATTTCCGGCGCCCATCAGGAAACGTCCTGCGATGGAGCCGCCCAGACCGCGTGTAAACCAGTTGCTTGGACCTTCGAACTTGCCGGCGTCTTTACCTGCCCGTTCGAGGAAATTGTGCGCCATATCGTGAACGCTGAACGAGTTAAGCAGATAATGGATATTTTTGTCGAAAGTCTGCTTGAACAGTCCACCGACAGTCACTCCGCTACGTGGCGTCCGCAAAGGCGCTTTGACGGATTTCCATGTTTCGGGTTGGGTAACTTGCTCCGGACGGTCGTACCACACATTTTCGCCAACAGGACGTTGCGGACGCAACAGAAAATGCTTTCCAAGATTACCGTTATTGAAATCGGCGAGCGTTTTGCCTTCGGCGACATCTTTTCCTCCCGAAATCACCTCAAAACGCCAAAGTTCAAAGATATCCGGCTTGAAAACCGTAAGCCGCACATAACGCGCCTGTACCGGTTGCGGAAGTTTGTACGTCTTAATTTCCAGAGGATAACTTTCGAAATCGCTTGCCGTCTGGTCTATTACCATGTAAGGATTGGCAAAGGTTTCGCTTCCGGCTGCCTCAATACGGAAACGAAGAGGGAAATTGTGCGAATGAGCGCCAGGCCATGCTTTATCCTGAAAATAAGGATACAGTTTCACAGCTTCAACAGGATAGATTGTTCCCAAATCAATCTGTACCCAGTTCGGGAGAAGACTGTCTTTTGGAGGCGTCGAAACGTACGGAATCGGCGAGCCGATACACATTGCTACCCGTTCGATTCCCATGGGACCTCCGTCGAGGACAACAACCTGAGCGGGGATTTGTTCCTGTTGCAGCATAAATAGTACGGTCGCTGCTAAAATTATTTTTTTTCTCATGATTCTTATATTTGATGGAATTGGCAATCTGCTAATTTTAGCAGCCTTATGAATAGCTTCACAGATCGCAGGCATAGTTTTTTCCGTTTCCGAAACGCTGTCGCATCTTTCGACGCTTACATAACAGGCGGCAGCTTTTCCGCCTGCATTGATTTCACGCGCCCAACTTTGAAGAAAAGCGGTCTTTCCCGTCTGTTTCGGCGCGTGAAGTACCCCGTATAATTTATTTTTTATATAACGGTTTAACTGCGCTCCAACCAAACGGTCTTCGGGTGGAAGCAGGTAATGGTCTTTCGGATTACGTAGTACTGTGGTGTTAAAAAAACGTCGTCTGCTCATATCTTTAATTTTTCGCACAAAAGTAATACGAATATTCTTACTTCCCTGCCTGACATCTCATGTTTTTTGTCATGTTTTTATTGTTTTTGTATTACTATTGTATTGAACGAGTTGGGTTCCAATATGAGTTTGATATTGTATTCGCCGATTTTGATGGACGGACGGATTACGGTATCTTTATCATTTTGTACGATAAGCACATAACGGTTGTCTGTGTTTCTGAAAACCAACAGGTTCGTGAATGTTCCCGATGTTGCAAGACGTTGAGCGCCGGGAAGCACGTAATGACTCAGATGTTTCAAAAGATAATATTCGTATGTAAACTTGCAGGTTTTATTTTCCCGGTTTACCGTGACCAAGGAATTTTGTTGCCATCCCCAGCGGCTCATGCCACCTTCTTCGAGTGAAGTGTTCCAATAGTCGTATACATTTGTCCCGTTGTTGAGATAATGTTTCATCAATTCCCATGAATAACAGCACAATTTCCAGTCGTTTTGTCCGTTGCCACATTCCTGTTCGGTTTGATAGAGTTTGATGTTGGGATATTTTTCGTGAATGGCGCTTATCGCCTTTTTCCCAGCCCATTGAAAACCGACGCCCGTAATGTAGGGACTGCTTTTCGGGTCTTGCAGCAGCGTATCGACCATTGCCGGATTGGGACGCTCCATTGTGCCGAACATCAGTTCTACGCCGAGTTGCTTCATTGCCGGCCCAAGATACTCGCCAACAAACCTGTTTAACCCCGACGGCAACCATGTGCAACTTGGGAATACCTGACACGAGTTAAATTCATTTTGCGGCATGACCATTGCTATCGAAATATTTTCTTTGCGATAGGCTTCGATAAATTTTGCAAAATACAACGAATATGCTTTAAAATAAGCGTCTTCCTGAATGAACATGTTTATGCCTTCTCGACCGGCCTGTTCGGGTTTGAGGTCGTTGTGATTTGAAGGACTGCATGCATAATGTTTGTTGTATTTCATCCATGCGGGAGGCGACCACGGCGACGCCCATACTTTCAGGGCGGGGTTGTATTTCAGCGC
>JAIRMH010000076.1 GCA_031258835.1 Tannerella sp. | reverse complement strand
CCCCAATTTACAATACAGCAGGCGTCCGGGTGGCGGATCGTATCCTCTATATAACGACGGTGATGGCAGGAATCCCCCGTGGATCATTTGGAGTGATCGCGAGAAAGATGAATGTAATTACGCGAATAATACGTTTTCAATGCTTAATACCCGCTTAAGCGGGGCAATGACAAAAGATGCAACGCTTCTCATTACGCCTCCCTTATTGAATAACGGAACTTATTCGAACCCCGTATCCGTACTTTATGTCGAAAATATCAAGTATCAAATATCAGTGGTGAATCCGGTAGCCGGAGATGTAATCATCCGCGATACGCTTCCGGCATATCTGAACTATGTGCCGGGCAGCGCATCCCCGACAAACGTAATGCGCGCATATACCATCGGGAATCCGCCACAGGATATTCTTGAATGGAGATTCACGAATATTGCTGCGGGAGGATCCGTAGTGGTGGAGTTTGAGGCTACTCCCGCATCCGGAGCCAACGAATCCCAGCCTTTATATATAAACCGGGCATGGATCACTGTCGACAATACGATTCTTATCCCCACAGGAAACAGCACTTATCATCAGGGGGCAGGCACCTGTATGGTTACATTCTCGACCGGACATGGCGGCAGTATTTATAATACCGAGCCACAGGTAATCGATTACAGTACGTCGGCTAACGCAGGCGTCCTTGTCGTACCGGACGAAGGATACCGGTTTACCGGCTGGAGCTATGACGATTATATATCACATCGCGGCGAATTAATAAAAGCCCAGTCGGGCATCATGTATTATGATACGCTTGCCGTCTTCGGCAATGTAGAGCTTCGCGCCAACTTTGAATTAAATAATTATCCGATCCGTTATCACCTGAATGACGGTATAAATGCCGAAAGCAACCCGGATATATATACGATCAAATCAGGCCGGATAACGCTCTACGCCCCCCATAAGGCAGGCGATGTATTCGTCGGATGGACGGGATCCAACGGTACGGAATCGCAGAAGACGGTGATAATACCGGCAGGCTCAACCGGCGAACTGGAGTATTATGCAAATTTCCTGTATAGCGGCCACGAAGACGGTTTGCCGGAAAAGGCGACTGACGACATTTGGTCGGCCGGCAACGAAGTATATATCCGTACGTCACGAAGCGGCAGTATCGTCAGGATCTTTACGCCTGACGGCGTCTTACGCGAACAGCATACGATCCTCTCCGCCGGTATAACGACGAAAATCAAGCTCGATGATGGAATCTATATCATCACGCTCAACAACGGCACAGGAAAGAAAGTAATCATTAACCAATAAAATTTTTAGAAAATACAATTGTCGATATATTTCTACTTTCCCGAAGCGAGCGCTTCCGTCATATTAAATATTGCTGGCCGAAAGAAGCTCGTTTCACTTTATCTCAGCAAGCGCTTCTCCGCATAGAAGCGCTTGCGCTATTTTTTATGGAGCTATCTCGGCTCTAATACCAACAAAAAGTCCCGGACTTGCGTTCGGGACTTTCCTCATTAACCTTTAACCTTTAACCTTTAACCTTTTGCCTTAAAAAGAACCAATAAGAAGAAGTATTACATTTATGCTGCAAATATATAACGAACAACAGAAATTGCCTGCATTAAAAAATATATATTTAACAAATCTGCTATGTTTATGTACAAAACATCGTTTTTGACATACAAAACCTTATTTTTTAGCGCCTTCCGGTGCAAAAAAAAGTGGCGGAAACGACTAATTCAGCCGTTTCCGCCACTTCTCATTAACTCCTTCTCTCCGGATTCCGGATAAACCCCGGCGGTTAATCCATGCTAAGGCGGTTAATCCCTGCTAAGGCGGTTAATCCATGCGAAGAATGGTGTTTTTATTATTCCGGTGTCTGTTCCGGTTCCGGCGTCACCGGTACGGTCTGCGAAGGCGTTACTACCCCCGAAGGTTCGGTTTCAGGTTGCGCCGACCCAAAATCGGGAGCAGAAACGTTAACCGGCGCACTTATATTTTGAATAACTTCCGAATCGTTCGACACGGCTGTTTTCCCCGGTATAAAAGCAGTGATGCTTACGCAGAAAACAACAAGCAGTCCGACCAGTATCCACGTTGCTTTTTCAAGAAAATCAGTCGTCTTGCGAACGCCTAAAACCTGATTTGAAGAGGAAAATCCGGCTGCCAGCCCTCCTCCTTTAGAATTTTGCACCAATACGATCAATACCAATAAAACCGAACAAATAAGAATCAAAATCGAAATAAATGTGTACATTTTTTTTATTTTTTTATGTTAATAATTTTTTTCAAATACCTGATTTGGTCTGCAAAGTAAATATTTTTCTCCGGATATTTCAAACTTAAAACGCGAATAATTTCCAAAGCCTTGTCATATCGCTTCTGACTTATATACACACGCGCCAGTGTTTCAGTGAAATACGAATCATCAAGAGACATTTTTTCGGCTGATTCCGAGCGTGTAATATTTTCATCATCATCTTTTTCTTCATTTACCGTTGCATCGACAGGTTTCAAAGATGACCTGCGCTGTTTATTTTCGTTTTCCATAAAAGCGTCAATCAGTTCCTGACGCTTCAAACGATTTCCCATAGTTTTTTCCTGCGGCAGATCTTCGGCGTTAGCCTCCAGCCAGTTCACATAATCCAGAGCGACGGCAGGCGAAGACGCCGGGGGCATTTTTTCCGACAATATTTTATCTATCAATTTCATCGTGTTGTCCGTTTTATCTCTTTCGCCGGCATGTTGCCTGTGTTCTTCCCGTCTGTATTTATCATTTTTCCCGTCTTCAATAAGCATTAAAAGCCGTGCACGGTCGGGAACAAAAACCGCCATCCGCTTCAATTCCTTACCCAAACGCACATCGTCAAGCTGCGCAAGATTTTTCAGATAAAGCATCCTTGCCGCATGAAAATACGGGAACTCTTCCACCATTTGTTTTAGTTCAAACAGAGATGATTTCGTAAGCAAAGACGGATCCGTCATCCATTGATATACTTCTGCGCTTGTCATAACTCACCAGTTCGCTACCGTTCCATTATAAATCTGATCTACAATCTCCGATATAATAAGTTCACATAACTGCTCCTGCACCATATCGATCGTATTTTCATTTCCAAACTCCTGATAGGCAGAGAACGTCTGTTCGAAATCTTCGTCAGGGTTTGTCCTATTGGTATACCTCACGCGAACGGTAATCGTCAGACGCGTCTGCGAGGCATAGGCGTCTTCCTTAACAGCCTGCGGAGTAAGCGTATAATTCGTAATCTCTCCCTCCAGATCAAGATCCCCTCCTTCTCGAAGAAGCTGTAATTTTGTCTGACGGGTATACTTATCCTTCAACGCCTCCGTAAATTTCTGCGACAGAGGGGCATAAACCAGCGGAGACATATTCGGGAAATCCTTTATTGAGATAGAAGTGACTTTCGTATAATCAATAGAGGAGCCGCTGAAGGAATAAGAGATCGTGCAAGACGGTAGCGCCCACCCTGCCAATAACATCAGTATAATATTTATAATCCTCCGCATCATCCGTTCATGCCATCTAATCCGTATTCTTTGATTTTACGATATAACGTACGTTCCGATATCTGCAGGTCTGCTGCAGCGTTCTTACGGCGTCCGTTATGTCTTTCCAGAGCTTTGCATATCATTTCTTTCTCCACGTCTTCCAGGGAAAGCGTTTCTTCTATCGTTTCGGCGTCCTGTATGACAGACTGGCGTATCGGCGTCACGGAAGGCTGCGTATAGACCTTCTCGTCCACCGGCTGCATCTGAACATTACCTTCCATAATATCGCGCACTAGCTTTTTCAAGTCGTTAACATCCTTTCTCATGTCAAACAACACCTGATAAAGGATTTCCCGCTCACTGTTAAAGACTTTCTTATCTTCGCTATAATGCGCCAGTACGGGAAATTTCTCCATCGAAATATTGGGGAGATGCATCTTCAACACATCGGTCGTAATCTCCCTGTTTTCTTCTATGACCGAAATACGTTCCACGATATTTTTCAATTCGCGCACATTTCCCGGCCAGCGGTATGAAAGTAACAGCTGACGCGCTCCGTCGTCCAGGTGGATAGCCGGCATCCGGTATTTGTCCGCACAATCGCTTGCGAACTTACGAAAAAGCAGCAGTGCGTCTTCGTGCCGTTCTCGCAAGGGAGGAATGCGTATGGGTACGGTGTTTAGCCGGTAATAAAGATCCTCGCGGAATTTATGGTGCGACACAGCCTCGACAAGATTCACGTTTGTAGCAGCTACGATACGCACATTCGTCTTCTGAACTTTTGAAGAGCCTACTTTCATAAACTCTCCCGATTCGAGCACACGCAAAAGGCGCACCTGCGTAGAGAGCGGCAACTCTCCTACTTCGTCCAGAAATATCGTCCCGCCGTCGGCAACTTCGAAATAACCTTTCCGTAAATCTTTGGCGTCGGTGAACGACCCTTTTTCATGGCCGAACAACTCGGAATCAATAGTACCTTCCGGTATGGCGCCACAGTTTACAGCAATATATTGAGCGTGTTTACGCGGACTGTTCTGATGTACGATCTGCGGAAACGCCTCTTTCCCTACCCCGCTCTCGCCCGTTATTAACACAGACAAATCTGTCGGAGCAACCTGTAAGGCGACATCCACAGCGCGGTTTAACTCCGCATTATTACCGATAATACCGAAACGCTGTTTTACCTGTTGTATATCATTAATTGTCATACTTATCAACTGCTATAATTTCAGTTTGCCTGACAAAATTACAACATTTATCCTGTAAATACAAAATCCAGGTTCAGTTTTTTACCTGAACGCCAAAAAAAATGCCATGCTGTTTTTCTTTTTCTAATAGAAAAAAAAAGAGAACCTGCAAAACAAGTCCTCTTTTTTAACGACATTACTTTCATTTCACAATCTTCGCCAATCCTGCGCCCGGTTTGAATTTCACCACCTTACGCGCCGAAATGTCAATCGGCTGTTTCGTCTTCGGGTTAACCCCCTTACGAGCCGCTTTTTCAACTACGGAAAAAGCTCCAAAACCTAAGATAGAGACTTTCTCCCCTTCCTTAATCGCGCCTTCAACTGTTTTAATGAAAGCTTCTACTGCCTTTTTTGCTTCAACTTTGGAGATACCGGCTTTTGATGCAACCGCTCCAATAAAATTTGTTTTGTTCATAGAAAAAAAATTTAATTAGTAAACATATATCGACTATAAAAATGCCATTATAACCCTTTTTACGGCGGTAAAGATAGTTTTATTTTCCAAACCCTGCAATTTTTTACCCCTTTTTTTGTACAAAACATATGTTTTTCAACACAAAACGGCTGAATTATGCCGTTTTTTTGTATTTTTGCATCCTGTAATAATAATATAACGAATGAATAAACGTATTTCTAACTCGTACTTTAACACTCCGTCAGTGACCAAAAACCTGATAATTATCAACGCGCTTTTTTGGCTTGCTACCATTATCATGACAAAATTAGACTTGACGGATATGTTAGGTCTCCACTATCCGATTTCCAAAGGATTCCGTCTTTACCAGATCATAACTTATATGTTTATGCACGGGTCGCTGAGCCATCTGTTTTTTAACATGTTTGCCGTCTATATGTTCGGACGCATACTCGAATCCGTATGGGGATCCAAAAGATTCCTCACCTATTACATGATAACCGGTATCGGCGCCGGCTTAGTTAACCTGCTCGTCGCATATATACGGATAAAAGCCGTTGAAGTAAACTTAACTCCCGATGCAATAGCGGAAATATACCAGAAAGGGTATGGCATTATTAAACAGGGGATGAATTATACCGGCCCGATATACGCTCAGCTGAACATCCTCATAAACGCGACTACCGTCGGTGCGTCGGGCGCCGTATTCGGGATTTTGCTTGCGTTCGGCATGCTGTTTC
The DNA here is from genome assembly GCA_031258835.1 of Tannerella sp. Lineage (GTDB taxonomy): Bacteria > Bacteroidota > Bacteroidia > Bacteroidales > Tannerellaceae > Tannerella. The sequence goes on along the minus strand of JAIRMH010000076.1, from coordinate 15,739 downwards.
CCAACATGCAGCTGTTTATAATTCCGTTTCCTTTTCCAATAAAAGCAAAATACATGGTAACAGGATATGGGATTATCGAGCTTTTTGCAGGCTTTGCCGGGATAAAAGGCGATAACATAGCGCATTTTGCCCATCTCGGAGGGATGCTGTTTGGCGTAATTCTTGTATTGTACTGGAGAAAAAAAGACAGAGACAATGGGACGTATTATTACTGAAATAAACCGGCGGTTTAACGCCGGATCCATATTAACCAAATACATATATATTAATGTAGGGGTTTTTATCGTTATAAGGCTGCTGATCATTATCACGCATTTGTTCATGATAGAGCCTTCATTCCTCGAATATGTGCAGGCGCCGGCCTCATGGACATTACTTCTATATCGTCCATGGACAATTATCACCTATATGTTCGTGCACGTAGACTTCCTGCATATCCTTTTCAATATGTTATGGCTGTACTGGTTCGGGAAAATATTCCTCATGTTCTTTAACGAGCGCCAGTTAGGAGGGCTTTATGTGCTGGGAGGAATAATCGGAGGACTGTTATTTGTTATTTCATACAATATTTTCCCCTTCCTGAAACAATTTTCCGGCAACAGCTTCCTTGCCGGAGCATCGGCTTCTATCATGGCAATCGTATTTGCCGTATCGTTTTATCGGAAAGACTATGCGATAAACCTCCTGTTATTAGGACGCATAAAACTTATTTATCTCGCAACAGGCGTCTTCCTTCTCGACATCATTGCCATCACTACCGAAAATACCGGCGGACATATAGCCCATATCGGCGGCTCATTACTTGGCATATTCTTCGCATCCCGATACCGGAAAGGAAAAGATATAACAAACTTCATGAATAAAATCATCGATAAGTTTGTTAACTTCATAACCCGTAAGCCTTCGTTTAAAATCTACCGTAAGGAAACGAATAAAGCCGACAGTCAAAAAAACCGCCGGGCGGAGACGGACGACGAATACCACCGGCGGAGAAATGAAGAAAACCGAATGATTGACGAGATTTTAGATAAACTTAAACGCTCAGGATACAGCAGTCTTTCGACAGAAGAAAAAAAGAAACTGTTCGATGCAAGCAAGAAATAAAAAACGGGGTGGAAATAAGGCGTCGGCAGGAACTCAAAAAGTGAAATGGTCAACACCGCTCAAAGTGTTATTTCATTCTTTTTTCGCCTCGCTGAACATCATTTTAGCGATATTCCTCATTGTCTCCGCCTATTCCGATATGATATCGCCGGAAAAACACTTGGCGTTTGCTTACCTCGGCCTCGCGTTCCCGATTCTCATGCTCGTCAACGTCTGTTTTTTCGTCTATTGGATACTCCTGAAAAAATGGTTGCCGGTATTCCTCTTATCGGTATTTTTTATTGCCTGCGGGAAGCCCTTTTTGCGTTATTGCCCGTTTAATATCAAAACAAATGTCTTACCGCGGGAAAACGTCATCAAAATACTTTCCTATAATGTAATGAGCTTCGCATATAAAGGCCATACGAAAAAATCGCCGAATAAAATCATACAGTACATAGCGGAATCGAACGCGGATATCGTTTGCCTGCAGGAGTATATGGTAAGTTCGCGTCCAAACCTGATGAGTTCCGAAAAGGTTGCCGAGGCATTGCCAATGTACCCTTATATCGCGGAGATCATCTTTTCGTCGCCGAAAAATAAACACTATAAATACGGGCTTGCCGTACTGTCAAAATTCCCGATCACAAAATCGCGAAGGATAACGTTTACATCTGCATACAACGGAGCTTCCATTCATGAAATAATCATTAAGGATAAAAAAATCATCCTTGTGAATAATCACTTGGAATCATTCAAACTCACTGCGGAAGATCGTTCGAAATATTCGGATATGATTACGCGCATAAATCTCGAATCGTTAGATGAGCTGCGGGGATCCATACAGCAAAAGTTGGGACAGGCTTTCCGCATACGCGCAAAACAGGCGGAGACCGTCGCCGGCGAGATCCGTAAGGCAAACGGAAACCATATCATCGCCTGCGGAGATTTTAATGACACGCCCATATCTTACGCGCACCGTACGCTTCAAGGCACACTCTCCGATGCTTATGCCGAATCCGGCTTCGGCATGGGAATATCCTACAATCAAAATTTCTTCCTGTTCCGTATCGATCATATCCTGTATTCGCCGGATATGGAAGCGTATAACTGCAAAGTCGACACACGCGTCAACCTGTCGGACCACTATCCGATCTATTGCTACCTGAAAATAAATTAACAGGCGGCATAATACAGTCCCGGACAGCAAAAAACAAATCTATATTTTTATATTACCACCGTCATGCATTATCTTTCCTTCGCAAAAAAAACGTTTTTTCATTTCGTGCGTTTGGAAAGCTCAGGCTTTTCATGTAATTTTGTCGCGGATTTAATTTCACGGAAAAGGTGAACCTAATCGTAGAGCAAGGTAATACCAAACTAAAAGTAGCGATTTTCGACTGTGGAAAGATCGATTCTTTTATTTTAGTTGACAGGGATGACACATCCCGGGTGAATGATATTGTCAGACAATACCATCCGGAACAGGGAATCATATCATCGGTTGTCAACACGGATGAGGCATTGATAATTTATTTAAAGGAGCATTTGAAATATTTTCTATTGCCGGATGAATATACGCCGATGCCCATCCGTTTGGAATATGAGACAAAAAATACATTAGGCATGGACAGGATTGCCGCAGCAGTAGGAGGCTGTTATTTGCAACCCGGACGTAACCTGTTAGTCATTGACGCCGGAACGGCTATTACTTACGAAATAATCGAATCGACGGGCACTTACATAGGCGGGAATATATCACCCGGTTTAACAACCCGTTTTAAGGCGCTTAATGAATTTACGAAACGATTACCTCTGGTAAAAGAAAAAAATGATGTCCCGCTTATCGGAACAAGCACCGAAACAGCAATTATGGCAGGAGTAATAAACGGCATTACTTATGAAATGGATGGCTTTATTGATTCCCTGAAAGCAAAATACGGCGACATTTTTGTTTTTTTAACGGGCGGACACTCTTTTTATTTTGAAAGACGGCTTAAAAATCACATCTTTGCAGACGCAAATTTGGTTTTAGTTGGTTTAAATAGAATATTAGAATATAATGCAAAAAAAAATTGATCTGATTATTGTATCCGGAGTGCTGTTTTTTTGCGCCATCACAACAACGGCGCAAAACAGTACAAACTCTCCTTATACACGTTACGGATATGGAGAATTGGCCAATCGCTCATTTGGAGCAGGCAGGTCTATGGGTGGAACTGGAATCGGACTGCGTTCGTCCAAACAGATAAACCCGATGAATCCGGCCTCGTATTCGTGTATGGATTCCCTGACGTTCCTGTTCGATTTTGGCGCCTCCGCCCAATCATCATGGTATAACGACGGGATAAACAAACAGCAAGATATGAATGGAAACGTAGAGTATATGGCGATGCAATTCCCGTTGCACCGGCGGGTTGCCGCAAGTGTCGGACTGTTGCCGTATTCACACGTAGGATACAAATTTAATGATATAAAGACGACCAGCGGGCAACAATACGTAGTGACCGCCACCGGAACGGGCGGATTAAACTTGTTGTATGCCGGACTGTCTTTTGATTTATGGGCAAAACGTCTTTCTGTCGGCGGAAATATTAACTATATGTTCGGCTCTATCAATCATGCTATTGAATCGCAATATGCGTCGTTAGATCCCACTAAGCCTGTTCAAAGAAGCACAGAACTTAACTTCAGCGATGCGATCTTCGATTTCGGACTTCAATATACGCACCCGCTAAGCAAAACGGAGAATATGATACTGGGACTTATATACACACCGAAAAAACGGCTTAATAACGAATCATACGAATACTCATACAGTTCGGAACTGATAACCGACACATTAATGGACAGAATATATGATATCCCCGCCGGATACGGCATCGGCCTTTCGTATGTAAAAGACAACAAACTTATCGTCGCGGCGGACTTCGCTTATCAGGAATGGGAAAAAGCGACATTCGACGGGAACAACGGTGCGTTAAAAAACCGTACAAAGATAAATGTCGGCGCCGAATATATCCCTAACCAGTTTTCCCGACCATATCTAAACCGCGTAAGATACAGAGCGGGCGTGAGCTATACCAATTCGTATATTCAAGTAGAAGGCAACGGTTACAAAGAATACGGCGCCACGATCGGATTCGGATTCCCGATAAGCGATACACGGTCGTACATAAATGTGTCATTTGAGTATCTGAAAATAAAACCGGAAGCCAAAACAATGATAAATGAAAACTATTTAAGAATGACATTGAGCTATACATTTAATGAGCATTGGTTCTTTAAGCGAAAAGTAGATTGATTTTAAACAACTTAAATTATATGATATGAAGGGAAAAGTTTTTACATTCGTACTATGCGCTTTCTTAGTTACAGGCTTGAGCGCACAAAAAGGTATTGACAACGGAACACCATACGGTTCGGGTGAAGATAGCATACGCTGTATTACAAATATCAGTTTATTTATCCCGTATGCTAAATCGGGCAATTTCAAGGATGCTTATCCATTCTGGAAATTAGTATATGAGGAATGTCCTGCGTCGACTAAAAACATCTATATTTATGGTGTAAACATCATCAACTGGCTGCTGTCGGAGGAAACCGACGCCGCAAAAAAAGATGCTATTATCAATGATTTAATGAAGTTGTATGACGACCGCATCAAATATTTCGGCGATGACAAACAATATGGAAAAGACTGGATTATATCACGTAAAGCACAAAGTTACAACCAGTTAAAAGGGGAAAATACAGATCCCGGCATGATTTACCAATGGACGGGCGAAGCAATTAATGAGTTCAATGAAAAAACGGAACCGCTGGCCATCTCTCTCTACATGTTCGCTTCGTTTAAACTTGTGCAAAGCGATATGGAGAAATACAAAGAACAGTATGTTAACGACTTCCTGAAATGCTCAGCTATACTCGATACGCAGATTGCCGCAGCCAAAGCCGCTAATAACGAAAAAGAAGAAGAGAACGTAACAACAAGGAAAATAGAGATAGAAAAAAACTTTACGCTTAGCGGCGCCGCCGACTGCGAAACATTGCAAAGCATTTACGGCACAAAGGTTGAACAAAACAAGGATAACCTTGATTTCCTGAAAGAAACGCTCTTGCTGCTACGCCGTGTAAACTGCAAAGAGATAGACGCGTTTTTTACGGCTTCCGAATATGCACATAAAATAGAGCCTACAGCCGAATCGGCAATGGGACTTGGTAACAAAGCTTTCAAAGACAAAGACCATGACGCAGCCGAAAAATATTATAACGAAGCTATCGCAATGACGGAAGATAGCGAAATAAAAGCGGAACTTTATTATGCGATAGCAATCATGGCGCAACAGCAAAACAACCTGACGAAAGCAAAACAGTTCAGCCTGAAATGCCTTGCGGAAAAATCAGATTACGGACGCGCATACCTGTTGATTGCAGCATGTTATGCAGCAGGAGCGAAAGCGGGAGTTTTCCCGAATGACGCCGTACTTAACAAATGTGTTTATTTTGCCATTGTCGACAAACTCGAACGAGCGCGCCAAGTAGATCCCTCCGTAGCGGAAGAAGCAGGGAAGCTAATTGCTGTCTACGTCAAATTTTTCCCTACAAAAGAAGAGGTATTTATGCATCCCGAACTGGAAAACGGTAATACCTTTACCATCGGAGGATGGATCGGTGAAACGGTAAAAATCAGATGAAAAACGGATTCTTCAGCGCACAGATGATTCATCACGTTGAGATAAATCCTTTAAAAGGCATTGCAATCGCTTTCATAACGGTTGCAATGTCTTTCCCTTTCTTTGTTTCCTGCGACGGTAAAAAAAACGAAATAGTGGAGCTTACATTCGACCCGCAAACGTCATATACGCTGAAAAGAACAAACGTCGAAACGTTAATATCCGATTCCGGCATCACACGGTATAAGATGACTGCCGACACATGGCTCATATTCGGAAAAGCGTCGGAACCATACTGGTATTTTCCCAATGGCGTCTATCTCGAAAAATTCGACACCGCCTTTCACATCGAAGCAAGTATAAAAGCCGATACCGCCCACTATTACCAACGCCGCAACCTGTGGCAGTTAGACGGTAATGTCGATATCTCAAATATAGAGGGCAAACGTTTCGAAACGTCCCAGTTATTCTGGGACCGAAACCAGGGAATTATCTATTCGGATTCTTTTATAAAAATTACAGACGGAGAAGAGGTTCAGACAGGCATCGGATTCAAGTCGAACCAGGACTTGAGCGAACACCGCATATTCCATACCACAGCCGATTTCTCCGTAGAAATGCGCCAGGCCACCAATAAAAACGATTCCATCCCTGCCGACCCGCCGGTCATAAAGACAGATGAGACAGCCGACCCACCGCCCATAAAGACAAATGAAACAACGGGGCGACCGAAAAATAAACCTGACACCCTGCTTCATTACGGCAAAAATCCACCGGAGAGAAAGTAATAATCGACAAGGCAAATACTTTCTTCTGCAAAAAAAACGTTTTTTCATTTCATGCGTTTGGAAAACCCAAGTTTTTCATGTAATTTTGTGGCCTTAAATAAGCAAACGTCCTGTTTTATGACGTAAACATGCTGATTGATTGAATATTAATCGTAATTTAATTTATATAATGGCAACACTCGAAAAAATCAGAAAAAGAGCTGGTCTTTTGGTCACCGTCGTTGGTCTGGCCTTATTTGCATTTATCATTGGAGACCTTTTAAATTCAGGCAATTCGTTTATTAACAGAAACCAAAATAACGTGGTGGTCGTTAATGGCAACGCAGTCGATTATCAGGAATACCTGTCGCGCGAAAACGAATTGACGGAAGTGTATCAACTTCAGTTGGGATCGACGAGCCTGAATGATAATTATATAAACCAGATACGCCGAACCGTATACGACGATATCGTGATGGAAAACGTACTTGTTCCGCGACTTGAGAATCTCGGAATGATGATTACTCCCGAAGAAATGACGGATATGGTAGAAGGCGAAAATATCTCGCCCATACTTCTTCAGTTACCGCTGTTCCAGAACCCGCAAACCGGAATGTTCGACCGGAGCGCCATCATCAACTTCCTTAATCAGATAAAAAACATCGGAAGTTATCCCATCGATGCCCAGGCGCAAATACAACAATATAAGACATTATGGATGTTCTGGGAGAAAAACATCAAACGCAACCGCATGACGGAGAAATATCTTACATTACTAAATAAGGCCATCGTAGCAAATTCGCTCGAAGCCAAAGACGCTTTTAATAACACGTCCGTCAGTTCCGACATCGTATACGTCATGGAATCGTTTTCCAATGTAGCAGATTCAACCATCAACGTACCGGCATCCGAAATTGAAAAATTATACAAGGAACGCAAAGAAATGTTCCGCCAAAACGAAACATGTATTATTGATTATATTGCCGTCGACATCGTCCCCAGTCAGGACGATTATAATTATGTAGCGAAAGAAATGGACGCAATAAGGGCAGAACTGGAAACAACAGATAATGTGGCCGCCCTGACAAATGAGAAATCGGAACGTAAATATATCAATGCGTTCTTTTCCATCAATGGCTTCGGACAGGATGCCGACATCATAGACTTCGCGTCAACATCCGAAATAGGCGATATAGAAGGCCCCATCTTTAAAGATAACAAATACCGGATACTGAAACTGGTCGACAAAACAGAAAATGCCGATTCCGTAAATGTCTCGGAAATAATGATTGCCCCGCGTGCAACCGAAGCCGAAAACAAAGCATATGCCGACAGCTTGCTGAACGCACTTAAAAACGGAGCCGACTTTGCCGAATTAGTACAAACTCACTCGGTTGACCAGTTAGTCGAGAAAAACGGAGAAATAGGATGGATCACTGAAGCGGGAGCACTTCAGAATCTTAACGAAGAATTTAAGAAAACGGTATTCTCCCTGCCCATAGGCCAATGCGCAATCGTAAAATCTACTTACGGAACGCACATCGTAAAAGTAACCGACAGGACTAAAAACGTGCCGAAATATAAAGTGGCCGACATCGAATATACGGTTACACCAAGTTCTGCTACACGCAGTCTGCTCTACAATACATTGAACCAGTTTATAGCGAATAACAACAGCGTAGAAAAAATCGAAGCGGCAGCAAAAGAGAATGGCTATAACCTGGTTACCAACGCACGCGTGTACAGTACGGATATGACCATAGGCGCCGTCACCGGCGCACGCCAAGTGGTTCGCTGGACGTTTAACAATAAAAAGGGCAATGTCTCGGAAATCAATGAATGTGATGATAAATTTGTTGTCGTAGCGCATAAAGGAAGACTTCCCGAAGGATATCAGTCGCTCGCGTCCGTTACTCCGCAACTGAAAGCGGAACTTGCCGCAAAGAAAAAAAGCGAAGAGATAGCGGCAAGCCTGAAATCAAAAAATCTTACTTCCATAGAAGCCTATGCCGATGCAATGTCGGCAAATCCGGACACAGTGAAATTTATCACCATGGCAACATCGCGCATCACAAACATTGGCGTCGAACCGAAGTTGAACGCGCTTATCACCTTAACTCCGCCGGATAAAGTGAGCGAACCGGTAGCAGGCGCCAACGGCGTGTATGTGTTCAAAGTTATTAACCGTACGACGGATAATAATCCTTATGATGAAAGCAGTCAGAAAAGTATGCTGGAAGCCAATAATGCGTACCGCATAGGAAGTTATGCACTGCATTATATGCAACAAAAAGCCGATATTGAAGACAACCGTATCCGCTTCTATTAAAAGTAAAAAACTGCGTATAAAAAATGAAAGCTGTCGTTCAATAGATATTGTGCGGCAGCTTTTATTATAACTTTACGATTTTCAAGATCATGGAGAATAAAGAATGTCTGACAGGTATGACGCTCGAAGAACTCAAAACGGTAGCCTCGCGCGTATCTTTGCCTGACTATGCCGCCAAACAAATAGCGGAATGGCTTTATAAAAAGAAAGTAAAGACCATCGACGAAATGACGAACATTGCATCGGAGAAACGCCGGCTGTTATCCGAATACTACGAGATCGGCATCATACCTCCGGCAGGAACAATGCGCTCGGTCGACGGGACAATGAAATACATGTTTGTCGCAAACGATAGTTCCCGTGCCGTCGAAACCGTATATATTCCGTCGAAAGACAGGTCTACGCTATGCGTCTCGTCGCAGGCCGGATGCAAAATGAATTGCCTGTTCTGCATGACGGGCAAACAAGGGTTTACCGCACAACTGACGGCAAACGAGATGCTCAACCAGATACAAGCCATACCCGAAAACGACAAATTAACGAATGTAGTTTTCATGGGAATGGGCGAACCGCTCGACAACACGGACGAGTTATTCAAAACGCTCGATATCCTTACCGCCCCTTACGGTTATGCATGGAGCCCGAAACGAATCACCGTATCGACCGCAGGAATCATTCCCGGCTTAAAACGATTTCTGGAAGAAAGCAAATGCAATCTGGCGATCAGCCTTCATTCCCCGTACCACGAAGAAAGGTTGTCGCTTATGCCTGTCGAGAAAGCATATCCCGTTGATAACATCATCGACCTGTTACATAAATATGACTTCTCACATCAGCGCAGAGTTTCTTTCGAATATATCCTCTTTGACGGTATTAACGACACGGAACGCCACGCAAAAGATCTGGCAAAACTGCTTAGAGGCATTACCTGCCGCGTCAACCTGATACGTTTCCATGCTATTCCGAACGTGAAACTGCGCAGCTGCAGCGAACGGAAAATGATATCTTTCAGGGAACAGTTAAACGCACATGGCGTCACGTGTACAATAAGGATTTCACGCGGAGAAGATATTTTTGCCGCATGCGGAATGTTATCTGCCACAAAAAGCCACAAAAAATGATGCGATTTTGTTTATAATGTGCTACATTTGTCCTCTATTTGTTTAATATTAAAAATATATTGATATGAAGCCTTTTATTTTCTTTACGTTAATATCCCTTATACTGGGATTAAGCGCATGCGATTCCAAATCTTCCGTATCGCGCGCAACAGGTGTCGCTTATGAAATTGCTGTTGTAATGGATAAGGTCGCATGGGACGGCACCGCAGGCCAGGCGGTAAAAAATGAACTGGAATCGCCGGTACCCTATTTACTAAAATCGGAATCGTCCATGAGAATCACCTACGTTAGGCCGGATCAGTTTGACGGATTGTTGAAATATATTCGCAACATCCTGATTGTGAACATTAACGAAAAAATGTACACAAAGGTATCGCTACTAAAAGAATCCGACAAGTGGGCGCATGGACAGGCCGTTTTTTATCTCAATGCACCCGACGGACAATCGGTCGAAACATATCTTGCAGAAAATCCTCGCGCGCTTGTAAAGCTATATACGGAGGAAGAAATGAATCGCACCCAGGAATTTCTTTATGAGAAATATAGCCCGGTCGTCATGGAAAATGTAAAAAACAAATTCGGCATCGAACTATATGCGCCGACCGACATTTCGTCATCCAAAAGCTCGACTGACTGCCTTTGGTTTTCAAATGATGCCGTCGTCGGACGTATGGACCTGCTCATATACAGTTTCCCGTATACAGATCACAATACATTCACACTCGAATACCTCATCGCCAAGCGCGATTCCGTAACCAAATACATGGTTCCCGGCGCATTCCCCGGCTCGTACATGTCGGTCGAAAAACGTGTCGTGGATTATTTCCCGTCAACATTACACGGGAAATACTGCGGTATATTACGCGGATTGTGGCGTATGGAAGGTGGCGATATGATGGGCGGCCCATTTGTAAGTTACGCCCGTGTCGACGAAAAGAACAACCGCGTTATCGTAACAGAAGGATTCGTTTACGAACCGAATAAAGAGAAGAAGAACTACATCCGTCGCCTCGAAGCGGCCTTGCGGACAACGCGCTTCCCGAATGATACGATCGACGATTATGGACAGGTAAAAATTGTAGAAAAAGAAAAAAAGAAAGAATAAATGGAAGAAAAACTGATTAAGATAGGCATTTCACAAGGGGACAGCAACGGGGTCGGCTACGAAGTCATACTCAAATCATTCTCCGACCAGCGGATATTCGAACTTTGTATCCCAATCCTGTACGGTTCTCAAAAAATAGCGTCATTTTACAGTAATATGTTAGAAAAGGCAGAGACGGCGTCTCCCGAAATCCACATCATACATGATACAAACAAAGCTATTCCGGGGAAACTCAACCTGATCCCTTGTGTTAACGATAGCACCCCCATTGAACCGGGATTCCCTACCGAGGCCGGAGGAAAAGCATCACTGCAATCTCTCGAAGCCGCCGTTGCCGATCTGCGAAAAGGTTCTGTAAATGCATTGCTGACAGCTCCTGTCAACAAACATAATATCCAGTGCGAAAAATTCCATTTCCCCGGACATACCGAATATCTTGAGAAAAATTTTGGCAACAGCAGCCATAAATCACTTATGATCCTGCTCAACGAATATCTGCGTGTGGCATTAGCTACGGGACATATCCCCCTGTCGGAGGTAAAATTGGAACTCACAGCCGAAAACATCATTGGGAAGCTGAAGGTGTTTAACCGGTCATTACGCGAAGATTTCGGCATCACACGTCCGCGTATAGCAGTACTGGCGCTGAATCCGCATGCCGGCGATAACGGTTTTATCGGTAACGAAGAGGCGACGATCATCCTGCCGGCTATCGAAGAAGCAGACAGAAACGGCATCATCGTTTTCGGGCCTTATGCGGCAGACGGCTTTTTCGGAGCGCAGACATACCGGTCGTTCGACGGAATCCTGGCTATGTATCACGATCAAGGGTTAGCGCCGTTCAAAGCGCTGGCAATGGACGACGGAGTGAATTTTACGGCCGGACTTTCTATCGTTCGCACATCGCCCGCACATGGCGTCGCTTACGATTTGGCCGGACAGAACAAAGCCTCGGAAAATTCTTTCCGCCATGCGATCTATACATTAATAGACGTATACCGAAACCGAAAGAATCATTATGCCGCATCTGCCAATCCTTTGCGTAAACAATATGTAGACAAAAGCGGCGACAAAGAAAAGCTCGATCTGACGAAAGACGAGTAATATTTAGATTTATTTTAGCACTTACAATTTTTACATCTAACATGTTGAAAGATAAGATAATCGTTTATACATCAGGAACGTTCGATATGTTCCATTTCAATCATCTACGCATGATCAATTATGCGCGGAGCCTGGGCGATATACTTGTTGTCGGCGTCAGCACCGACGAACTTGTCACATCCTATAAAGAACCGCCGATTATTCCGTTCAACGAGCGGCTTCAGATCATCGAAGCCCTGAAAACGCCGGATATCGTCATTCCTCAACGGACGCTCGATCATACGGAAATCATAAAGAAACTGAATATCGACGCATTTGTCGTGGGTGACGACTGGTACGGGAAATATGATTATCTGAAAGAACTGGGTATCGAAGTGTTTTATTTTCCTTACGGGTCGGGCGTTTCGTCATCGTCAATAAAGAAAACCATCCATGCCTCCTACGAGAAATCCCTGCAAAAGGAACGTAATGCAAAACCTGTTTCAATAAAGGGATTCACAATAGAAGACGGCAAAAAGAAAAAGTAACGGCACATGACGAAATACGCTTTAATAACCGGAGGCACCAAAGGTATTGGAAAATCGGTCGCCCAACGCCTCGGCAAAATGGGATATCATCTGCTGCTGACATATCGTACGGATACGGTGGCGGCGCGGCATACATGTGCGGAACTGCGCGATGAATGTCATGTAGAGGCGTTCCCACTGCAAGCCGACAGTTCGGATATCCACGCAATAGACACTATTGCCCGGCATATGGAAGAGAACGCTATAGTACTCGACGTCCTTATCTTTAATGCCGGAATGACTTGCCGCGACCGCTTCGATGAGATGAAATACGACGATTGGGCGCGCGTGTTTTTTGCAAATGTACATTTCCCGACATTTCTGCTGCAGCGCCTGCTGGGAAATATCAACAAAGGTGGAAGCGTGATCTTCACAGGTTCCCTCATGGGAATTTTGCCTCATGCCACGTCGCTGTCGTATGGCGTTACCAAAGCATCCGTACATGCGCTTGTCAAGAATCTGGTAAAATTCCTTTCTCCTTATGACATACGCGTTAACGCAGTAGCCCCGGGATTCGTCGATACGGAATGGCAAAAAAACAAGCCGGCGGAAATACGCCGGAGCATAGAAAGCAAAATCGCATCCGGTCGTTTTTGCAACCCTGACGAATTGGCCGGAATTTATACATTGTTAATTGAAAACACTTATATCAACGGAGAAATAATTATCGCCGACGGCGGATATTCATATAAATAAACAGAATGCATACATCCAACAAAGAATACGAAACTTCGCTTAAATCAATTGAAACGGAAAATTATCCCGACCGATGGTTTTACCGTCCTATCGGCTTTCATATAGCTAAAAAGCTGCGTAATACGGGTATTACCCCAAATATGGTAACCATCATATCCATATTTGTCGGCGCAGCTGCAGGCCCTTTGTTTTATTGTAACGACCGGCTGCTGATCCTGCTCGGTATCATAAGCCTTATCATCGCCAATATCCTGGACTGCGTAGACGGCCAACTGGCGCGCCTCACCGGTGTCAAGTCCGAGATAGGACGTTTACTTGACGGCTTCGCCGGCGATATCTGGTTCACGCTCATATATGTTTTTCTGGCATTAGAACTGAAAAAAGAATACGGGACAGGCTTGTTTTTTATTCCCGCCGTCATAGCCGGCTTATCGCATCTGGTACAAGCCAACATAACGGATTACTACAAAACGCTTCATCTTTATTTTGTCAGCAAGGAAAAAGGACAAGAGTTCCATAATATCGACGAAGTCCGCTCGCAATACCGGAAAAATAAAAGTCTTGCCGGCAAAGTCTTATTCTTTTTTTATATCCGGTATACATCGTTGCAGGAATCGGCGACCCCCAAACTGCAACAGATGCTAAAAAACTTACGTTCGAAATACGGCGACGACATTCCGAATGACATCCGCACCGACTTCCGGCGACAAAGCAAACGTCTGATGAAACAATTTATTGATTTTATGACCTTTAACGGACGAACGATCGTATTATTCGCCGTTGTACTCGCCGGCCATGTATGGATCTATTTCTTTTATGAAATAGTGATACTGAATATTATTCTTGCAATATCTATTTATAAACACGAAAAAATTTGCGCATCATTTATCGAACGATGAAAAAGACTGTATTAGACATAGAAGACTTCCAGCAGAAAACGCCTTTTTTTAAAACGCGCCCGGGTGTTTATCTCCTGAAAAAAATATTTCACTGGACAGGCATGGATCTGGTGAATCAAATACATGCCAATCATTATCAACTGCGCGGCTCTGCATTTACTACGGCAATACTGAACGATCCTCTGATGAACATTCATTACGAGGTACACCGCCGCGAAATACTGGAACAATTACCCGACGGTGCTTTTATAACCGTATCAAACCACCCTGTCGGGTCGCTTGACGGGATCATTCTGGCCGACATTTTCACTTCCATACGCCCCGATTTTCGTATTATGGTAAATGAAATTCTATCGCATATCTCCGCAATGGAAGATAATTTTATTTCCGTTATACCCAGAACAAGCGATAACCAGGGAAACAACAAAAAAAACGTGAACGGGATCCGCCTGTCGCTTTCCCAGTTGAAAAACGGCCATCCGATGGGCTTCTTTCCCGCAGGAGCCATGTCTTTCTACGACAGAAAACAAAAAGTCGTCAGGGATCTGCCTTGGACGCACGGCATAATACGCCTGATACGCAAGGCGAACGTCCCTGTTTTTCCTGTCTTTTTTGACTGCCTCAATTCCAAATTATTTTATCTGCTGGGACATATCAATTGGAAACTGCGCATATTACGCGTAGCCAAAGAAGCTTTCAACAAAAAAGGTCAAACGCTCCACGTTTACATCGGCGACCCTATCCGTCCCGAAAAAATCAGACTCTTTGAAGATGACGTCGCCTTAGCGAACTTTCTATACAAATCCACATACGAAGCAAAACAGATCATTTAATAGCGTTTGCCATAAACTTACGCCCATTCATATTTTTATCACCTCCTTTGTTGACGATTTTCCGCGTCGTCGCCGACAGCGTCAGCGAGTACTGATCCGGGTATTTAAAGGTTGTTTTGCTTCAGAATCATGCGGATTTCGTCAACAGAGAGTGCCGTCAGTTCGGCAATTTCTTCCACCGACATGCCTCTTTCAGCACAACGGATGGCCGTTTCCGCTTTTTCTTTCGCTATTCCTTCTGCTTTCCCTTCTGCTTTCCCTTCTGCTTTCCCTTCTGCTTTCCCTTTTGCTAATCCGATGGCTTCGCCTTCTGCTTTCCCTTCTTCGTGACTGGTGGATAGGGCGGCTTTTTCCGTGCTGATTGCATCCCAGTAGTGCTCGTAGATATCCATCTCTTCATCCGTAAAACAGCTCTCCTCGCAGATGTCTAACGCCTTGCGGATGTCTTTATTGGAAAGCAGATCTTCCGATACGTCTTTCGTCCGGTCTTCAACTTCTTTCAGGAATCGCAGCCACAGTACAGCCATCCTCCGGTCTGACCATTTTTTTGGCTGGAATTT
>JAIRMH010000039.1 GCA_031258835.1 Tannerella sp. | reverse complement strand
CGTTGATGTGACGGTTAGCGACGTTGATGTGACGGTTAGCGACGTTGATGTGACGGTTAGCGACGTTGATGTGACGGTTAGCGATGCTGACGCGATGGTTAGCGATGCTGACGTGACGGTTGATGCTGCTGACGTGACGGTTGGCGATGCTGACGCGACGGTTGGCGATGCTGATGCGACGGTTAGCGATGCTGATGCGACGGTTGATGCTGCTGACGTGACGGTTGGCGACGTTGACGCGACGGTTAGCGCTGCTGATGTGACGGTTGATGCGACAGTCGTAAATGAAGAGTCGTCGGCGCTGGAAAGTCGGGACGAGGAAGGCAATACGTCATCTTTAGATACAGTTGGTTTGGACGTAATTACGAAATCCGAAATCATAGAGCGTTTAAAACAAGTTGTCGCGGAGCCTCAAAAATATGCACGTAATGAAGCGGATATCCTTAAACAGGCATATTATAAATTGCGTCGTGCGGAAATTGAAAGCAAAAAGAATGAGTTTCTTGAGGAAGGAGGGGAAGAAAAAGATTCTGTAATACCGGAAGACGAGACGGAACCCGTGTTAAAATCTTTATTGTCCGAATATAAAGAAAAGCGTGTGTCGATGGCTGCCGAAGAAGAGCGCCTGAAAGAATCTAATTATATACTTAAACAGCATCTGGTTGAGCGTCTTAAAGCATTGACCGAAAGTCAGGATAACTTTAATAAGCGCTATAATGAATTTCGAGAAATACAACGTAAATGGAAGGAGATAAAACTTATTCCACAAGAGAATGCGAAAGAGTTATGGCGTAGTTATCAACTTTATAATGAGCGATTTTATGATATTGTAAAAATAAATAATCAATTCAGGGATTATGATTTTAAGAAAAATCTGGAATTGAAAACTCTTTTGTGTGAGACGGTTGAACGTCTTGATAATGAAACGGATGTCATTTCGGCATTCCATCAACTGCAGAAACTTCACCAACAATGGCGTGAGATCGGACCTGTTGCGAAAGAATTTCGCGATGCTATTTGGGAGCGTTTTAAGGAAGCGTCGGCGCTTATCAATAAAAAGCATCAGACATATTTTGAAGCATTGAAAGCGGCTGAGGAAAAGAATCTTGAAGAAAAAAAGGCTATTTGCGAAAAAATAGAAGAGGTCAATTTCGAGACTCTTAAAACGATAAAGGACTGGGAGAGAAAAACAGCAGAAGTGATTGCCTTACAAGCCAAATGGCGTACGATCGGTTTTGCAACAAGGAAACAAAATGTAAAAATCTTTGAACGTTTTCGTGCCGCATGTGATAATTATTTCAGCCAGAAAGGAGAATTTTATAAGTCCGTTAAACAGGAGATGGACAAGAATCTTGAACTGAAAAGAGCGCTTGTTGAAAAGGCGGAGTCGATGAAAAACAGTACCGAATGGAAAGAAACGGCAAAAATTTTTGTTGAACTCCAGAACGAATGGAAAAAAATCGGCCCTGTAGCACGCAGACATTCGGAAATAATATGGAAGCAGTTCATTTCGGCTTGCGACTATTTCTTCGAAAAGAAAAGCGGAGAAATGACTTCGCAAAAATCCGGAGAGAATGATAATCTGGAGGCTAAAAAAACTTTGATAGAGAAGATCCGTGCGATTAATGATGATTTGAGCAGTGAAGACGCTCTTTCTTTATTGCGTGAATATATTTCCGAATGGAATAATATCGGATTTGTTCCTTTCAAAGAAAAAGATCGGTTATATAAGTTGTTCCGGGAGGCGGTCGATAAGCAGTTTGACAGATTAAAAGTTAACGAACGCGATCGTCGTATACAGCAATACCGCTCTAACCTCACGGAACTTTCCGGAACAAGTAAGAATAAGTTATATAGTGAGCGAGATAAACTCATGCGTGTATATGAAAAGATGAAGAACGAACTTCAGACATACGAGAATAATATCGGGTTCTTTAACATATCTTCAAAAGGAGGCGATGGGCTTGTGAAAGAGATGGATCGTAAAATCATACGCTTGAGAGAAGAAATGGAAGTGATCGTCAAGAAGATAGAAGCTATAGACGAAAATTTAGAATAATAAAAACAATACAGTAATTAGAAAATGCCACAATTGCATTTGTTTAATCCGGGCCATGAGGTAGAAATCTTGTGTGGTAAATCACATTATACGCCTCCGTATACTATACAAAAAATGGCTGCAGATCTGGAGTTATTGCCTATTTGGTATGGGGGCGCGGGGAGTTTTACGCTTGTCAGGAATGGGAAACCATCGCATTTCATATCTTCGTTGCCGAAAGAATTTCGCCCCCGTTTTTCATCGCCAATGATTTTGAATCTGATGATGAAAGAGTTATATAAACGGAAGAAACTTGGCGAGAAAGCAAAACTGCCGCCTCTTACGGCCTCTTTCTGGGGTCTCTCTCCTCGCGCCATTGCTATCTTTAACGAGTTGAAACAAGCCGGAATGAATATTGAAATTCCGGAATGGAAAGAAGAGTATGCTATGCTAACGAGGCGGCAAACGGCGGCCGAATGTCTTAAACGGTTACAGGAAAATGTTCCTATAACGCCCGTTGTAAAAATACCGGAATTTTTCTCGAATATAAATGATTTGGAAAAATATATAGCCGGAAACAAGCCGCCTTTCGTTATTAAGACCCCCTTCTCTTCCTCTGGGCGAGGGCTTTTCTGGGTGAATGGCAATGAAATCGACAGTCGTGCTGTTAGCTGGATTAACGGCGCTTTGAAGAAACAGGGTACGGTAAGCATTGAGCCTGTGCTTGATAAAATATTGGATTTTGCCGTCGAATTTTATTCGAATGGGCAAGGTGAGATCTCATATGTGGGTTTGTCAATATTCGAAACGCAACCGCAAGGTCAGTTTATCGGTTGTATGCTGGGAACACAGGAAACGCTCCTGCAGCGCCTAAATGAGTTTATCTCGCCTGAAGACTATGTATTTCTTGTCGAACAGATCCGTATTGTTCTGCTGGGAATGTTCGGTAAATCGTATACCGGATATATGGGTGTCGATATGTTGATATATAAAACCGAAGACGGTAATTATGCCGTACATCCGGTTGTGGAGTTGAACTTGCGTTATACAATGGGTATTGTTGCCATGCAACTTTGTCGGCAGTTCATACATCCTGAATCGCAGGGATTGTTTCGTATCATCTATTATATTTATGATACGTTAAAGGAACATCAACGCATGCAGATGGCATCTCCCATGATTATTGAGGATGGTAAGATTCGATCGGGATATATGTCGCTTTGTCCGGTAGGGCCGGAGACACATTATATGGCGATCATCGATGTTTTTTGATGATTTTATTCATCATCGCCGGATATTCCCATTTTTTTCATAAGGAAGGTAGCGTTCATGTTTTGTGCAATGCCGTCTCTGATTTTGTATGTGAAAATCAGTTCGTCGTTTTTTATATCGGCTTCGAACCTTCTGTTATATACGTTATCGGGAAAAGTTGCGGACAATGTTCCCAATAGCAGATCGTGAGTGGCGATGATGCCGCAAGAACCTTTTTTTATCAGTTGTTTTATCAGGTTGATAGAACCTTTTTGTTTGTCGATGGAATTAGTGCCTTTGAGAATTTCATCAAGGATTATAAATAGTCGTTCGTTTGCATTAAGCCTGTCTATTATTGTTTTAAGCCGTTTAAGTTCTGCAAAAAAATAGGATTCGTTAGATATGAGGGAATCGGCTGTTCGTAAGCTTGTAACCAAATGTGCCGGATAAACCGTAAGTGTCTCTGCATAGACAGGTATACCCATGCAGGCAAACACAAAATTTACTCCTGCCGTTCGCAGATATGTACTTTTCCCTGCCATGTTGGCGCCTGTTATTATAAGGAAATATTTGCTGCGCGGGATCTGTATGTCATTGCATACACATTTGTCGCGATGAAGCAGGGGATGTCCCAATCCTTTCCCTTCCATAAAGAAATAAGATTCCGAAATAGATGGGTAGATATAATCGGGATGATTGAAAGCGAATGTTCCGAAAGAACAAAATACATCGATTGCGCCTAAAGCGTCAAACCAGCCCTTCATTTCTCCGGAATATTCTGATTTCCATTTCTCAATGCCGATTGCCTGACGCGTATCACGCATATAGACAAGGTTCAGTATAATTCCTATTGCACTAAATCGTTGGTCTAAAGCCCCTATATAACGGGATAATCTTTTTATTGCAGACGAAGCGGATGTTTTTTTCTTTGCTTTTTTTCCGTTAAGTTTCTGTTTGTATGTCTGTAATATAATCGAACTGAAATTCTCCTTTTCGATTTGTTCCATAAGCGTCGAATAGGTATTGAGGATATTTTCTGTTTTACCTAAGGAAGCATGTAACGTTTGTATGCGTTTAGCCGGTAAGTTTGCCAACAAAAAACTTACCACAAAATATATATAGATAGCGCCTGTATTCACTATATCAAACATATATCCTGCAATTAACAGCGCCCATATTGCCGGCGTTAACCATATCATTACTTTAAACAGGATATTATCGGAAATTCTTTTTTGGTTGTCGCCGTCTTCCGAAAACAAATATTTTATGTCTTTTTTTTCTTTTGATATGATCTCTCCGGTTATATAAAATTTATGTCTGAAACAGTGCATCTTACTAATCTCTAACGTTCCTTTCTGGTATGTTAAGATCTCGTTTTTATCGTCTGATGGTCGTTTAAACCGGTTAATCAATTGTTCCCGTCCCATTTGTGTTACCGTACGGTTTACCGATTGAAACAGTGAATTTTCGCCAAACAAATCCAAGTCAAAGCTAAATGAATGTTGGGTATCTGCATGTTCCGGCGCACCGTCGAACGCGCTGAAATCATAATCCAACGCTTTCAGTTCATTTTCGCATAAGCGGATATACCCTTCTTCATACGTGCGTCTGTCATGTAGTTTGGCATGGTAAACGATTAGAACGAGAAACAATAACAGAAAGATAGCCGCTATAACGATCAATACTGATAATTCATCGTTTCGGCGAAGCCATAATGTCGTTATCATTCCGGCTATCACGAATAGCCTTGCCGTGCCGATATGATAAATATATTTTTTAAGTTTACGTAATATTGCGGAATGTTCTTCTTTTTTTGTTCGGTAAAAATAATATGTTTCGTGTGTTTTCGATTTCTGTTCCATGTTTTTTATTTTAATGACCGGACAAAATTAAATGAAAATTCTATGATTTCCAAACGCGTATGAAATGAAAAAAAATACGGAAGAAAGAAACTTCCTTTTTCATAAGTAAGACATGCGTATATTACTCCTGCAGGAATCGTAATTTTTCCGGAAAGTTTTGAAATAATTGACGGGTAAATGCGGCAAAATTTGTATAAATGAAAAAAAGACGCTTTATTTGTACCCATGAAAGATTTTGCAGCTATTGATTTTGAAACGGCAAACAATGATCCGGCAAGCGTTTGCAGCATTGGGGTCGTTATTGTGCGCAACGGAATAATATCAGATCGAATTTATGAGTTGATCAAGCCGGAGCCGGAATGGTATGCTTATTGGAATACACGTATACATGGTCTTACGGAAAAAGATACGATGAATGCGCTTACATTCGACAAGGTATGGCAAAAAGTCGAGCCACATATAGAAGGTTTGCCGTTGGTAGCCCATAACAGTGCTTTTGATGAGAGATGTCTGAAGGCAGCTTTCAAAACATACGGGATGACATATCCGGATTATACGTTTTATTGTACGTGCCGTGTCGCCAGGAAAGTTTTTGGGCAAAATATATTGCCTGATTATCAGCTACATACAGTTGCCGCTCATTGCGGATATGTTTTGCGGAATCATCATCATGCGCTTGCCGATGCTGAGGCGTGTGCGATTATTGCACAGCATATTTTATAAGAAATTTGACGAATAGATGAAATGGAGTATAATATACGTGATTTTGAAATAATGTCGCCTGTCGGGTCGTACGAATCGCTTATGGCGGCTATACAGGGTGGCGCGGATTCGGTATATTTCGGTATTGAAAGGCTGAATATGCGTTCACACTCTTCTAATAACTTTACTACGGACGATCTTCGTAAGATCGCTTCTGTTTGTCGTGATCACGGCGTGAGAAGTTATCTGACGGTTAATACCGTTATTTACGACGACGACCTGCCGCTTATGCGCAGCATTATAGATGCTGCAAAAACTGCGGATGTTTCGGCAATCATTGCTTCTGATGTAGCGGCGATGATGTATGCGAATAGCATAGGGCAAGAGGTGCATCTTTCCACCCAGCTTAATATTTCCAATATTGAAGCGTTGGCGTTTTATGCACAGTTTGCCGATGTCGTAGTACCGGCGCGCGAGCTAAACCTCGAACAGGTGCGTTCGATATACGATGAAATCCGTATCCGGCAGATAAAAGATCCGAAAGGGAGATTGATACGGATTGAAATGTTCTGTCATGGTGCACTTTGTATGGCGGTTTCCGGAAAATGTTACCTCAGTCTGCACGAACTGAACGCGTCGGCAAACCGTGGCGCATGTACGCAAATTTGTCGGCGTGGTTATACGGTTAAAGATAAAGAGACAGATATAGAATTGGATATTGATAATCAATATATTATGTCTCCAAAGGATCTGAAAACCATTCATTTTATGAACAAAATGATGGACGCGGGAGTACGCATATTCAAGATTGAAGGACGCGCCCGCGGGCCGGAATATGTACGTATTGTGACCGAATGTTACAAAGAAGCGGCGAAGGCGTATTGCGACGGGACTTTTTCGGAGGAAAAAGTTGCAGTATGGGACAAACGTCTGAAATCGGTTTTCAACCGTGGATTCTGGAATGGTTATTATCTTGGTCAGCGTCTTGGAGAATGGAGTAGTCGTTACGGTTCCAATGCTGCGTATCGCAAGGAATATATCGCTAGAGGTATTAAATATTTCCGCGATATACAAGTTGCCGAGTTTGAGATGGAGAGTGGCTCGCTTAAGGTAGGTGATGAGATACTGATTACCGGTCCGACGACAGGAGCGTTATTTCAGACCGTAAAAGAAATACGAGTTGCTATGAAGATCGTACAGGGAACGATAAAAGGAGAACGTTTTTCCATCAAAACAGACGAGAAAGTGCGTCCCTCGGATCGTATGTATAAGATGGCGCCAACGAACGTATTGCATAAGGAGTAGAATTGCAATTTTTTATTTTGTATTCCTGCCGGCTTGTATTATCTTTGTTGACATAAATTTGAGATGATGAAAGAATATATTTTCAAGATTGAAATGAAAGTGCGTGATTATGAATGTGATCTGCAAGGCGTGGTTAATAATTCCAACTATCAACGGTATATGGAACATACGCGTCATGAATATATGGAAGTGCTTGGCGAAAATTTCGGAAGGCTGCACGAGAACGGTATTGATGCGTTTGTGTCGAAAGTAGAAATAAGATTTAAACATTCATTGCGTAGCGGAGATAAATTTTTGTCGTGTCTGAATATTCGTCGCGAGGGGATAAAACTTGTTTTTGAACAGGATATCTATAGACTGTCGGATCATATTCTTGCGGCTTCGGGGAAAATAGAGACGGTTATCGTTGAGAATGGGAAACTCACTCGCGGCGATTATTTTGATCGGATAATAACAACCTTAAAATAATTTCCTGTCGATGGTTTCCGGAGAACATTTATATTGGGTAGGACTTACTATCTTAAAGGGGGTCGGAGATGTGTTGGCGCGTCATTTGTTACAGTATTTCGGTTCGGCGGAAGAAATTTTTAGGGCGAAACGGCATTCGTTGGAAAAAGTTCCGGGAATAGGCGTTTATACGGCCGAACAGATTGAAACGGCTAAACCGGAGGCATTAAAACGTGCGGAAAAAGAATTGGTTTTTATAGAAAAAAATAAGATCAACATATATTTATGTACCGACGATAATTATCCCGAACGCCTTCGGGAATGTCAGGATGCCCCTGTTGTTTTTTATTATAAAGGAACGGCAGATATAAATGCCGCAAAAATAATAAGCATTGTCGGTACGCGTCGCATTACAGAGTACGGACGTGAACGGACGGAAATGCTTGTGAAGGACTTGGCGGTTATGTTTCCGAATATCATAGTTGTCAGCGGATTGGCTTATGGGATTGATATTTGCGCTCATCGTAGCGCGATGAAAAACAACCTGCATACGATTGGAGTGTTAGCTCACGGATTAGACCGGATTTATCCGGCGGCACACAGGAATATTGCCGTTGAGATGCTTAAAAATGGAGGTTTGCTTACCGAATTTATGAGTGAAACGAATCCTGATCGGGAAAATTTTCTTCGGCGTAATCGTATTATTGCCGGATTGTCGGATGCAACAATTATTGTCGAATCGGCGGAGAAAGGCGGCTCGCTTGTGACGGCTGACATTGCATTTTCTTATGGTCGCGATGTCTATGCCTTTCCCGGACGAGTAACCGACAAGTGTTCTGTCGGTTGTAATCGATTGATACAAATGAATAAAGCCGGCCTTATAAGTTCGGCAAAAGATCTTGCCATGTCTTTATGCTGGGATGTCGATATAAGGAGTATGAATCGACAGCCCTCGTTGCCTTTTCCGGAGAAGCCCGATCATCCGGTGATCCGTTTGCTGGAAGAAAGAGGAGAGTTTCATGTCAACCAACTGGCGATAGAAATGAATCTTCCGATACATAAGTTGACGTCTATGTTATTTGAACTGGAACTTGACGGGCATATTAAAGCATTACCGGGAGGAATATATAAGCTATGTTGAATGGAAATAAGTCATAAAATAATTAAAGGCTGTCTCACGACAACCCATAATCAATTTTGTTAACCTTAAATCTAATACTATTATGAAAAAACCACGATGCAAAGATACAGCCGTGTCTGCAACTTCACAAGTGATATCGAATAAATAATGTTAAATGAGAACGTGTATAAAGCAAAAAAAAGTTGCTCTTTTACTTGATTGCCTGTATAGTGTAAAATAAGTGCAAAAATTACATCTTCGCACAATTTTTTAACATTTCAACATGGCAAAAATCAACTGATAAATGCTGTCTGCCGGAAGTCAATTATTCCCGATAAAATAATAAAGGCCGTACGACAAGTACAGCCTTTATGTTCAATGTTTAAAGATGATCCTGATTAATCTTTAAATTTGGCGGAGAGGAACTCGCGGTTTAAACGGGCGATATTGGTTACCGATATTTCTTTCGGGCATTCCATTTCGCAAGCGCGGGTGTTCGTGCAATTTCCGAATCCCAGTTCATCCATTTTAGCTACCATTGCTTTAGCGCGACGTGCGGTTTCGACTTTTCCCTGTGGGAGCAATGCCAATTGACTGACTTTTGCGGCAACAAACAACATGGCAGAGCCGTTTTTGCAGGCGGCGGCGCAAGCTCCGCAGCCGATACAAGCGGCGGCATCCATTGCCAAGTCGGCATCTTTCTTCGGAACAGGAATCGCATTCGCGTCGGGGACGCCCCCTGTATTTACCGAAACAAATCCTCCGACCTGCATGATTTTGTCGTAAGCCCGGCGATCTACGGTAAGGTCGCGTATGACGGGGAATCCTGCCGAACGCCATGGTTCAATCGTTATCGTCTCGCCATTTTTGAACTTACGCATGTGAAGTTGACAGGTCGTTACCGCCGAATCAGGCCCGTGCGGATGGCCGTTGATGTAAAGCGAACACATACCGCATATACCTTCGCGGCAATCGTGATCGAAGAATACCGGTTCTTTGCCCTCGTTTATCAATTGTTCGTTGAGAACATCCAGCATCTCAAGGAATGAACTTCCCTGTGATATTCCTTTCAGTTGATATGTTTCGAATGCGCCTTTTTCTTTGGGACCTTTTTGGCGCCATACTTTCAGTATTATATCTATATTTTTATCCATGGCTCTTTTTAATTTTTATAGTTTCTCTGTTGACGTACAACAAATTCATAGTCAAGAGGTTCTTTAAGCATAACAGGGTCTTTGTCATCGCCCTGGTATGCCCAGCACGATACGTATGAGAATTTGTCGTCATGACGAAGCGCTTCACCTTCTTCCGTCTGGTGTTCCACGCGGAAGTGTCCGCCGCATGATTCTTCGCGGTCTAATGAATCGTGCGCCATAAGCATGCCTGTTTCAATGAAGTCGGCAAGACGTAGCGCCTTTTCGAGTTCAACATTCAGATCGTCCGCTTTGCCCGGAATCCGAACATTGCTCCAGAATTCAATCTTCAACGCTTTAAGCATTTCAATAGCTTCTTTAAGTCCTTGTGCATCGCGGGCCATCCCTACATGATCCCACATGATATGTCCGAGTTCTTTGTGGATGCTGTCGACCGAACGGTTGCCTTTTATACTCATCAGTTTGTCGATACGTTCTTTGATTTGCTTTTCCGCTTCTTCAAATTCGGGAAGATCGGCGCTGAGGCGCGGCACTTGAATTTGGTCGGCGAGATAATTTTGTATCGTATAAGGCAGGACGAAATAACCGTCGGCCAGTCCCTGCATCAACGCGGATGCACCGAGGCGGTTTGCACCGTGGTCGGAGAAGTTCGCTTCGCCAATAGCAAACAGGCCGTTTATCGAAGTCATTAGTTCGTAGTCGACCCATATACCGCCCATTGTGTAGTGGAGAGCAGGGAATATCATCATCGGTGTTTCATAAGGGTTGTCGTCGACGATCTTTTCATACATCTGGAAAAGGTTCCCGTAGCGTTGTTCCACTACGTCTTTCCCCAGACGGTCGATCGCATCGGAAAAATCAAGGTATACGGCCTGTCCCGTTCCTACGCCGTGTCCGGCGTCGCAACGTTCTTTTGCCGCACGCGAAGCGACATCACGCGGGACAAGGTTGCCAAAAGCGGGATAACGACGTTCCAGATAATAATCGCGATCTTCTTCTTTTATGTCCGTAGGTTTCAGTTTGCCGGCGCGGATTGCTTCGGCATCTTCTTTTTTCCCCGGCACCCATATCCGTCCGTCGTTACGAAGCGATTCGGACATAAGTGTCAATTTTGACTGAAACTCCCCATGTACGGGAATACAAGTCGGGTGAATCTGAGCCATACACGGATTAGCGAAATATGCGCCTTTCTTATAACATTGCCATGCGGCTGAGCCGTTTGACGCCATCGCGTTTGTAGAGAGGAAGAATGTGTTTGCATAACCGCCGGTTGCGATTACGACGGCATGAGCGGCATAACGTTCGATTTTTCCTGTGACAAGGTTGCGGGCGATGATTCCGCGTGCGCGTCCGTCGACAATGACGACGTCAAGCATTTCATAACGGGTAAACATCTTTACTTTACCATTTCCGATCTGGCGGCTGAGCGCCGAGTAAGCGCCGAGCAATAACTGTTGTCCCGTTTGGCCGCGCGCGTAAAATGTGCGTGATACCTGTGCGCCGCCGAACGAGCGGTTATCGAGCAGTCCGCCATATTCGCGGGCGAAGGGCACACCTTGGGCAACACATTGGTCGATGATAGAATTGGATACCTCCGCCAGGCGATAAACGTTCGCTTCACGGGCGCGGTAGTCGCCGCCCTTGATCGTATCGTAGAACAAGCGATAAACAGAATCGCCGTCGTTCTGATAATTTTTAGCCGCATTGATGCCTCCTTGCGCCGCAATTGAGTGTGCACGGCGCGGCGAATCCTGAATGCAGAAGTTCAGTACATTAAAACCCATTTCCGCAAGCGAAGCGGCTGCAGATGCTCCCGCAAGTCCCGTTCCGACAATGATTACGTCGAGACGGCGTTTGTTAGCGGGATTTACAAGTTTCTGATGATTTTTATATTTGGTCCACTTTTCAGCTAATGGGCCTTGTGGTATTTTTGAATTTATTTCAGACATAACTTTGATATTAAAAGATACAACCATTATTAACAGCAACTTCCGTCACAAAGGCTTTTTGCATAGAAAAACAGCGTCACGAAAGCGAAACCGAGGAAAATAAGAGTAGCAACAATGTTGCCGATAAACTTCCAGCGTTTCAACCAGATCCGGTTGCTCCATCCTAAAGTCTGAATAGCGCTCCAAACGCCGTGCGTCAGGTGTAGCCATAGTGCTACATACCATACAAGGTAAGCGACGACTACCCATAAATGAGCAAAATAATAGCGAATGAAGCCCGCGCCATCCTGCGGATGTAGTGTAGTGCCATTACAGAGCGTCACGTTGTGATGCCCCAATAATTCGGCAAACATCATTTTGTACCAGAACTGGCTTAAGTGAAGAATCATAAAACCGAGTACAATAATCCCAATCACAAACATGTTTTGGGAAGCCCAGCTGACGCCTTTCGGACGATTGTTGACCGTGTAACGGTCGTTACCGCGAGCTTTACGGTTTTGTAACGTAATCATAGCGGCATACAGAAAATGGATAGCGATAATGCCTGCCAATACGACTGTCGCGGCAACGGCATACCAATTTGCGCCTAACAGTGAGCAGATTGTGTTGTAAGCCTCAGCCGAGAAAACCGCCGCCACATTCATGGATAAGTGAAACAGTAAGAATAGCAGCAGGACGACCCCCGATATACTCATTACTAATTTCCTCCCGATAGAAGAATGAATCAACCACATAAGAATTAAATTTTAGTTATTTATATAATGCATTTAGAATCTTTGTTTTTAAGGCGCAAAGATACTATAAAAATGGAGATAAAAAATAAACTATTACGGAAATTTTTCCATAATGAGTGATTTCTTCTTTCGCCTCATCGAACTCTTCCATATCATAGCAACTCTCTGCTCCGCATATTATTCAATAGCGATAAACAAAATGTCTTCCAAATCATATTTCCGCGTGCGTTATAATTTAGATGCGTCAGCCATAGTAGTTGCATTTACTACTTGAGTCTGCGATTTATTTTTTCTACATGTCAGTGACGTCTTATATTATATATATATTTTTTTTATACTTTTGCATCCTGAAAGAATGACTAAACGGAATGGTTTATGAATAAGTTATCTAAACTTCCATGCGTAGAAGTGCGGAATGAGCCTTTATTATTTTTTTTGTTGTTTTTATTTAAGATAATGTGGTTTGATTACAGTTGGTGCGTCACATCCACGTTCCGTCCGTTTTCGTACGCGGAGATGTATGTATTCGGGATCTTATTTGCTCTGCTTCTTTCGGCTCCGGCGGTTTTTTCCCGCAGGGTTTTTGTGATGTGGATATTAGATGTGGCGCTGGGATTGTTGCTGGTGTCGAATCTTATTTATTTTCGCACGTATCATACCGCTATTCCTCTGACGAGTTACGGACTGGCCGGTAATATGCGGGATTTTACGGGCAGTATATACGGTTCGTTGCGCTGGGAAGATGCGATGTTTCCGTTGTCGACGCTGTCGGCTGTTATTTTCTTTTGTCTGAAAAAGCGGAAAAAGGGAAACCTGCGGCGACTGTACGGGCGTTACTGTGCGCTTGTGATGATCTTTGCAGTGTTTGCCGGCGTGTTATTGTTGATCAAGGGAGGATTTAAAAAAGCGTACGAATCGCTGCAGGATTCCTATACGCATACGTGCGGGACGCCTCTTTATACGGTAGCAGGTTCGGCCTGCTACGATTATATCCGCGACAGGGAGGTTTACACGCCCGAAACAGGCCGGCATATAGAAAACTGGCTTGCGAGGGAGAGGGATCGTTGCTCTCGTCCGGTGGAGGCTGCTACCGGTGAAAAACCGGAGACGCGGATGAACTGCATCATCATTCTTGCCGAATCGCTCGAAAGCTGGGTGCTGGAGCAGACGGTCGAAGGACAGGAGATCATGCCGTGCATGAATCGTCTTTTGGGCGATTCGACAACGCTTTATGCTCCGCACGTACTGTCGCAGGTGAGAGGCGGTCGTTCCATCGACGCTCAGTTGATGATCAATACCGGATTGCTGCCCGTCGGAACCGGCGTTTACAGTTTGAAGTATCCTCACACCTTTTATCCTTCGCTGGCAAAAGCAATGAAGGAAAAATATGACGACGCTTATGCCTGTACGCTGACGGCAGATAAACCGATGGTGTGGAATCAGCAGGTGATTGCCCGCTCTTTCGGTTATGACGGTCTGGCGTCGCGAAATCATTTCATACAGGACGAGAAGGTCGGGCCTCATTATCGTCGTCAACTGGGGGATGTATCTTTGTTGAAGCAGTGTGCGGAGAAGATTAACCGTGGGGAAGCATGGAAAGAAGGCGCGAATCTGTTGCAGATTGTGACGTATTCGGGACATTTCCCGTTTGTCATCCCCGGCGATCTGAAAAAAGTGCATTTCTCCGGCGAGATGCCGTCCCGTATGTGCGATTATATGACGGCGGCCCATTATACGGATCGTGCACTGGGTATGTTTGTAGAGATGATTCGCTCAGCGCCGGAATATGATAATACATTGATTGTGATTACGGGCGACCACGAAGGGCTGGTCGACATGAGGAAAGATTTGTGTCGCAGCGACGCCGGACGGGGCGTTGTTTCGGAAGAGCCGTTTACGCCTCTTATTATATTGAATGTCCCGGAAGCATGGCGCGACGTACTGCGGACGGGAGAGGGCCTTGATCTGTCGGCCGCATGTATGCGGTATAAAAAAGTCATGGGACAAATTGATATTTATCCGACTCTGTTAGACTTGTTGGGCCTGACGGATTATGACTGGAGAGGTCTTGGCAGGAGTATTTTCGATCCCGCTAAAAAGGGGATTGCAGTAGATGCGCATAACAACGTCTACGGAGATGCGGCAGACGTACCGGAAGATGATATACGGCATTTGAGCGACGCATGGAAAGTCTCGGACGAAATGATCCGCTACGATT
>JAIRMH010000020.1 GCA_031258835.1 Tannerella sp. | reverse complement strand
CCGGGACACCGTCTCCGTTCAAATCGGAGATATAAGGCATCGGGGAACCGAAAAAATTTTCGTGATTGGAAGATGACAAAGATTCCGACCTGGTGGCGGGCGCTTTAAAAGAATATTCGGCAGTGCCATGTTTCCCGTTCCACATTTTGGTGAAACCGATGATTTTCCTGTTTCCGTCAAGAGTGGGCTTCAATGCGTAAACTCTTCCCAGACTGCCACACTCCGTCACCACAATCTCGCCGACACCGTCACGATCCAGGTCGGCAACAGCTATGTGGCTCGGTGAGTTATGGCGCGGATCAAACCTTAATTGAAACTGGTCGCGGGATTCATCAGTATCCGAAGTGATTCCGGAATGGCCCAGACTCGTGACATTGCTAAGTGCATTCGAGGAAGGTTCCGTTCCGAAGTTAACCGAATGAATCCGTTTGCCCGTCTGCCCGTCATAGATATGGACATACCATGCTCTGGCGGCCAAATCACTACCAACCGTAAATAATCCGCTTCGACCTAATCCCAAAGCGATAACTTCCGGTTTTTTGTCTCCGTTCAGGTCTCCCACGAGAGGCATGGAAAAACCGTCAAGTCGTACGGTCGTGTTACGGAACTTTTCTTTTACGCCGAAACCTATTGGGTTCATATCATGCATACATACTTCTTCTTTTTTGATATTTGTGGGACGGTCGGCTGCGGCTACAATAGCAATGACGCGGGCGATCTCCGTTTGTGCGCCGCATTGGATACGGTAATAGAGCGTGTCCGCACCTCTGGCGCCGGTATTAGGCACATAGGTGACGGACGTCCCATTAAGACTGCCGAATTGTCCGTACTGCAAGGTGGTCATTCCGGGAAGCAAAGTATATATGGGCGTACAAGTTTCAGGTATGGCGTCGTTGAGACGGATATCTATTGTGCCGGAAGTATTCAGTTCGATATTCATAAAATCGTCGTAAGCGGCGAACAATTCTTCTTCATAAGCGCCCAACGAAGGCCTAACGCCTCTGTTTTTACCGGTCTGATCTTTCGTATATGTCGAATCCGATACGCCGACATTGGCCACCCTGCCTATCGCAGGATTTTCAAGCGGAGTATTCTGCCACAGGAGCGCATGGGTGCGCGTTCCGACGCTACGGTTAAACGCCAATGGGCCTAAACTCACGCTTGCAGTAAAACCGACGGACGTACCTTTTGTGTTTCCCGTAGGATAAAAGTAGTAGCCTATTATGTTGGACGAAGACATTCCGACACCGTTATCGTTTAAAGTTCCCTTCACGTTGTCCTCGTCAAAATTCCCCGACACGATGGAATGATGAATCTCCGGACGGCTCGACATCCGGATTCCACTTCCTCCGTTTGAGGGCGCCTTATTATCCGTGATCGTTGTATATATCAGGATAAGCGTACCGTCGCGACTGTCGATAGCGCCCCCTTCGGAGGTGGCCGTATTTCCGCTGATCGTCGTATTGGAAATGGTCGCCCTGCCGCCTTCTATATGAAATCCGCCGCCATACTTTGCTGTGTTGTTACTGATTTCGCTTTGCCGTATGATAAGATCGCCTCCGTTCTGATGGATACCTCCACCCCAAGCGGAACCGGTAAGGTTGTTATTAATGATCCGGCTACGATTAATTTCCATTTTCCCCCAATTTTCTATACCACCGCCACATTCTCCTGCCTCATTATCTTCAAATACGCCATCATCATAAACGGCCGAACAGTCTCCCCGATTAAAGAGTCCTCCGCCCGATTCAGCCTTATTTCCTTTAAAAACGACATTCCTGGCAATGAACTGCGCGTTCGCTTCGTTATATACGCCTCCTCCAAAGGATGAACGGTTGTTAAGGATGCTATCCGAATCGAAACGAATGGCCGCATCTAAATAAATATCCACTGCGCCGCCATGAAGAGTGGAAGCGTTATTTGTATATTTGGAGTTTCGGGAGTTGTATATCGCCCGCAGGACATGTACGCCGCCTCCATGCCGAGCGCTGTTGTTCGATATGACGCAGTTGTCGACATTCACCCTTGCATAGCTCCATACGCTGACGCCTCCACCTCGCACCTTGGAAGGTTCTATATGCGTATTATTGTCGATGATTGAATTTTCAATCTTTACGTCCGACCGTTGGTCGATGAAAATACCGCAACCATCCCCGTTAGATTGATTGTCCGCCACACGGACATACGATAAAACAGCCGGCTCGGCCGGGGTACCCGAACGTTCGCCGATGAAAATACCGGCGCCGCAGGAAGAACTGCTCGCATCATTACCATAGCCGTCGGTGACAGTGAGAGCTTTCAGCGAAGATCCCGGTGACTGTCCGGCAAACGTTACTACATTATAAACATTATCTGTTTTCACGCTCTTCGCCCCGACATCTCCGCTAAGAACGGCGCGGGAATAATCATTCCCCACCGGATTACCGTTGGCGTCAAACCCGCCCGTAATGGTCACCGACGACCGGACAAGGAACGTTCTCGTCCGGTCGTTCGACGGAGAATTTCCCATAGCATCGTAATAAGGATAATAAACGCCTTCCGCCAATAGAAAAGTATCGCCGGGCTGCGCCGTAAGTAATGCCTCTGTAAACTTTTTGTTACTCATCGCCTGACTTGTCCAATTACTGCCGTCTCCCGAATCGGAACCGTCTGTTCTTACACAATACGTAATTGAATATAACTGCGAAGATGTGGCTGTAATTAATAACAATGCCAACATAATCATCCGTTTTTGTTTCATATACACCATAATTATTCATCTATAAATTATATACACCAAAAATCCCTGCAATTAAAATAATTGCTTTAAAAAACGAAAACACAATAAAAACCACCCTGCAGGGTGATACTAAATATCTTAAATCACTAATCAAAAAAACACGCGACAAAAATAATTCAATTATTTCATATATACAATTTTTTTTTGCCTGTTAATACGAAAAAGTAAAACAGAATTTTATTTCGTCATGTTGCATAATTATAAAAAAATATCCCTATATTTGCCAATCAATTATCATTATTACAATAAATAATTAGGTCTTATCTATGATAAAATTTGCAGTTTCATTTATCATGTATATTTCAACCGCAAGCCTGATTTTTGCTCAGGACAAAGACGGCAGAACAGCGCACATCATCGCACAAGACGCCGAAGTAACCTTATTGGCCGAAGGCTTTCGTTTTACGGAAGGACCTGCCGTCGATAATGACGGGAACGTCTATTTCACTGACCAACCGAACAACCGGATATTGAAATGGTCAGTCGAAGATGAGAAATTATCTGTTTTTGATGAAAAAACCGGACGTGCAAACGGACTTTATTTCGACAAAAAAGGTCTTTTACTGTCTTGTTCGGATATGGATAACGAAATATGGGAGTTCGATATGAAAGGCAACCATCGTATATTGGTCGCCGATTATAACAGTAAAAAACTGAATGGCCCAAATGATTTATGGGTGCATCCGGATGGAGGAATTTATTTTACCGATCCCTTATACAAACGCGATTATTGGACGCGCAATAACGAAATGCAACAGGACGGGGAACATGTCTATTATTTATCTCCTGACTATAAAAAATTAATCAGGGTAGCAGATGACCTGGAAAAACCGAATGGAATCATTGGAAGCCCGGACGGCAAATTTCTTTATGTAGCCGACATAAAGGCTGGGAAAACGTATGTCTACGAGATACAGGCGAACGCAACACTGACGAATAAAAAACTTTTTGCACCTATGGGTTCCGACGGCATGACAATCGACCGTAACGGCAATATCTACCTGACCGGAAAAGGCGTAACCGTTTTTAACCCAAAAGGCGAACAGATTGCACATATTCCCGTAACAGCCAATTGGACAGCAAATGTTTGTTTCGGAGGAAAAGACATGAAAACATTGTTCATCACTGCTACCGAATATTTATACAGCCTGAAAATGAATGTAACCGGAGTTCGCTGAATTTACCCATAAAATTACATAAATAGAATCTTTTACTTAACATACTTGATAAATATAGACAAATGAACCGACGTAAATTTATTAAATCAGGAATTATCGGACTTGCAGGAATATCCGCTTTACAATCCGGCAGGGCAAACGTAAACCCGATGCTTTCGTACGATACGATTGTTGATAAGGTGGCGCTTGGGAACAGTGGCCTGACAGTTTCCCGAATAGCGATGGGAACAGGCACGCATGGATACAATAAGTCCTCCGATCAAACCCGTTTGGGAACGAATAATTTTGTCAGGCTTGCCCATCATGCCTACGAGCGCGGCATCAGATTCTATGATATGGCCGACGGATACGGTTCTATGCCGTATGTCGGAGAAGCCATCAAGACTTTGCCCCGTGAAAATATTACGTTACTCACCAAAATGTGGACACAGGAAGACGGATCGGACAATGTCGAATCCGTTTCCGAAAATATTGACCGTTACCGGAAAGAAACAGGAACGGATTATATCGACATTCTTTTTATGCACTGTATGACGAACGGTAATTGGAGCAAAACACGTACGCATTATATGGACGGTTTTTCCAAAGCAAAACAAGACGGCATCGTCAAAGCAGTCGGCGTTTCATGCCATAACATCGACGCATTAAAAGAGGCGGCCGTTAATCCGTGGGTAGACGTCCTTATGGCGCGTATTAATCCTTTCGGAACTAACATGGACGGCACGCCTGAAGAAATTAAAAATATTCTTGCTACGGCTAAAGAAAACGGAAAAGGGATAATCGGAATGAAGATTTTCGGTGAAGGCAAACATATAGCCGATGATGAAAGGGAACAATCCCTCCGATTTGTCCTTACGGAAGGAAACGTCCATTGCATAACACTCGGACTGACATCGACAGCTCAGATGGATGACGCTATCCGGCGGGTAATGAATGTCGTCGAATGACATAATTATTGATGGCTTTCGACGAAAACGGAAATAAAAAGAGGAAACTGTCACAAAAATATTTTCTGTGACAGTTTCTTAGTAAATCATTTTGAATTAATAACGATTTCTATTGTATCCTCCTCCGCCGCCGCGGTTGAAGCCACCACCGCCACGATTAAATCCGCCGTTGTTGTGTCTTTCTGTTTTAGGACGTGCAACGTTTACGGTAATTGTCTTACCCTCGAAATCCGTATCGTTCAATTCGTCAATGGCCTTTTGTGCTTCTTCGTCATTTGGCATCTCGACAAAACCGAATCCGCGTGAGCGTCCTGTTTCACGATCTGTAATAATGTTGGCAGAAGTCACCTCTCCGTACTCTGCAAATAATTCCTGCAAACTTTCGCTTTTTGTGCTGAAATTTAAATTTGAAATGTAAATGTTCATTTTTCTTTTGTTGTTAATGTAAATAATCAATATATTCTATTTTGCAAGAATGATTTTTACGGCATTCATGCCTTTCTCACCTCGCTCTAATTCAAAAGTAACTATATTTCCTTCGGCAATGTTTGCCGGGGCATTACTGACATGAAAAAAATATTTTTCCATGCTGGAAAGATTTTTGATAAAACCATAGCCCTTGCCGGCATTAAAATGCTCTACACAACCTTTCAGGACAGGGTCTTCCATCTTTTCTTTTTTAGGAGTGGATACCGATATGTTATCTATATCCACTTCCTGTTTTTGGGCGGGATCCGGCGGCGTACTGGTAATTATCCCGTTTTCATCCACATAGGCAATCATATCGTCAAACGATTTGCTGCCATTAGCTTTACGCTCTTTTTTACGCTGTTGTTTTTCCTTTCTTCTCTGCTCTTTTTTCTTCTCTAATTCTCTTTTATTGAATGAATTTGCCATTGAAATTGTTTTAAAGTTATTTATCCCTGCATATTTACTGATACAGCATTTAGCTTTTTACCCGTCAACTTCTGAATGTCCTTTACCATCGTATGTTCTTCCTGCGAGCAGAAAGTAAGAGCAGTACCGCTGTTTCCCGCACGTCCGGTACGGCCAATACGATG
>JAIRMH010000138.1 GCA_031258835.1 Tannerella sp. | reverse complement strand
GCATATCATTTCCGGGAATAGTGATATCTCAGAGCCAAAACATAGATATCGCCGATTGATGGACGCACAACATAGACGATACGATGTTCCGCATTGATTCGTCGCGACCACTTGCCGGAAAGATCATACTTCAATCTTTCCGGTTTCCCTATACCGCTGAAAGGATGAGCGGACATGTCTTTTAGCAATCGTTTGATACGGCCAACCGTCGCCGGACTGCTATCTTTCCAGTATGCGTAATCCTCCAGCGCTTCCGGAGAAAAGATGATATCCATCAAAGTTCGTCAATATTGATTTTAACGCCTTCTCCCGCATTCATGCGCGCCTCGGCGCTACGCAACCGCTCCATAAACGCAGGCGACGAAGCGATATAGGCCGTTTCTCGAATTGCATTGTATTCGTCCAGTGAGATGACCACTACGCTGTGATTGCCCGGACGGTGAACCAGCAACGGTTCGCTGTCGCTGACAACCGAATCCAGATAACTCTTCAAATTACTTCTCAAATCGGTATAATTAGCTGTTTTCATAATGAATATGTATTTATATGCGCAAATATAAGTACTTATTTCCGTACCTGCAATTTTTTTCCGCTAATATACTTATTTATTTTTTAACACACATAGTTTTACTGGTGAGCCGTGTTCCCTTTTTTTTATCATTCAACTTCAATGACTAAATAATTGCTTAAACTCCAAAAAGACTCCGGGTTTTGTATTTCTAACGTAAGATTTTTCTCGGAATCTTTGAAGAAATTATAAGACTTTTCGGGATGATTGGTTTTTATTTTCGCTTTCGAAGCATAGAGTGGTATGGCTGTCACGTGGCGTTTGTCAATGGTAATGAAATAGTCTTTGTTGAACTCCCCCTGTAACGCTTTTGACTTGGAGAATAACCCGCCACCGACAAGAATCTTCTGTTCTTTCAGTTCCTTTTTGGTGCCGAAACAATAATAAACGATATTCAAGGCTTTCTCCTGATCGTCGATACGTAAGTTTTGGCTTTCGTTGACCTCTTTGAGTGTCTCCATATCGGTATGAAGCGTTTCTACCTGTTCTGTTAATTGTGTTATCTGTTTGTTTTTGCGCTCTAATTCTGACTGTATCTTCACGATCTGTCGCGCTTTTTCGTCAATGTCTCCGGTCAGTCTGTCAATCGTTTTTTGTAATGCGGTCGAACGGACATCGCTCGCATCCAGTTTTTTTTGAAGTTCCGACAATTGTTGTCGGTTTTTTTTCAGTGTCTCCGCGATAACGGCCATCTCGTTTTTCATCTGTTCGCGTTTTGACCCGGAGAGTTCCGCATCTCTCTGTATATCAAGAAATTTTTCGGTATCCCGGATTGATTTAATATTGTCTTCAATAGCGTTTAAAATACTTAACATCTCATTCATTTCCGCCTCACCTTTTTTGATATGAAGTTTCAATGAATCGTTTTCTTCCCGAAGTCTTTTATTATCCGAAGAGAACTCCGTGCATGACACAAATAGAATGATCCATGAACATGCGACTAAAAATTTTTCCATAATTGTTTTTATTATTAAATGATTCAATTTTTTTTGTCGTCATTTCCGGCATTTTTGCCGGCCAGAACGATGACGAATTCACCTTTCGGTTCTTCTGTCAAAAAATGGGTTATTACATCTTCAAGACTGCCCCGTATTGTTTCCTCAAAACGTTTTGAGATTTCGCGTGAAACGGAAACCGGACGGTCTTTACCACATACGCCGGATAGTTGAGCGAGCGTTTTCGACAATCTGTGCGGTGATTCGTAGAGGATGGTCGTTCGTTCTTCTTCCGATATCTCTAAGAGGCGTGTTTGCCGTCCTTTTTTTACCGGGAGGAATCCCTCGAAACAAAACCGGTCGTTCGGAATGGCGGATACTACTAATGCGGGGACGAAGGCAGTTGCTCCGGGGAGACATTCCACTTCGACGCCTCGTTGCGCACATTTGCGCACGAGCAGAAACCCGGGATCTGAAATAGCCGGAGTCCCCGCATCCGATACCAACGCGACATTTTCTCCTGCTATGATGCGCTTCGAAATTTGTTCAACCGTTTTATGTTCGTTGAATTTATGGTGCGGCATCAACCGGGTTTGTATTTCGTAATGTTTTAGCAAAATACTTGTCGTTCGCGTATCTTCGGCTAAGATTAAATCCGCTTCTTTGAGTGTACGGATAGCCCTGAGCGTGATGTCTTCAAGGTTCCCTATCGGCGTCGGGACAACAGTAAGTTTTGCCATTATTACAAAAATCTCATTTCTAATATTTTAATAAAATCCTTAACGGTAGGGTTGCTGAAATCCCAATGTAATTTTTCATCCAGGAAACGGAGGGAATCTTTATATGACACCTTTTCGTTAAGGATAGAAATTACTTTGTTC
Organism: Tannerella sp.; assembly: GCA_031258835.1. Classification (GTDB taxonomy): domain Bacteria; phylum Bacteroidota; class Bacteroidia; order Bacteroidales; family Tannerellaceae; genus Tannerella. Next base: position 28,828 of record JAIRMH010000138.1, on the reverse strand, counting down.
ATGATTTCTTCATCTTCTCCGAACAACTCACGGCGGTACCGGAAGCGGTCGTTCAGGCGAAACGCTCTACGCAGATCCGATAAAGATCTTTTTTCTATTGCTTCGTTTATTGACGGGAGGGGGGGGGCTTCCGTCGGTGACTTGTGCACCGGGTTTTCACCGGATCTTACGGGTCTCGTAATCGTCGATTTTTCGGTCGTTTTTGCCGTTTCGGAGACAGGAGGAGGAGATGGCGGGGGCGGCGGTATGGGTCTCGCCGGTCTCTTTGCCGCAGAAATCTTTATGGGCGTCGTCACTGCGGGATCCTCTGTTATTTTAACGGTCGGACTTCCGGGTGGTGCAGCCGGCGAACCGGCAGGAGTAGCGCCTTCAATATTCCGCATTTGCCGGTGTATGGATAATATTAAAGCCTGATGTTTCTTCATCTGCGCGGCAAACATCTCCACCTGGTCTGCTTCAAGCATATGGAAATCGCTTTGTATTTTTTGCATTAAATCAAATGCCCGACTAAAAAAAGATACCGGGTATATTTCGGAATCTTTCATGCTATTTGTCAGATCGCGCAGTATCTGAACGTTCGATATGATCTGTTGTAGTCTATCATTATTCGCCATAATCCGATAATATTAAGATAAGAAGTTGTGCACGAATGTAGTTAACGGCAAAGATATGATTTATTTTTATAAAAAACGAAGTATTAGCAATAATTAATCGTTTATGTTTTCGCACAGTCTCCAGTTGACAAGGAAAAGACGTTCTGTTGCGCGTGTAAAAGCGGTGTAGAGCCATCTGTAGAAGTCTTCTCCCAGCATGTCTTTTGTCACATAGCCGGCATCTAAGAATACGTTGCTCCATTGTCCTCCCTGTGCTTTGTGGCAGGTGACGGCATAGGCGTATTTCACTTGTACGGCATTGAAATAGGGGTCTTCTTTAATTTTTCTCATACGTTCGGATTTGGTGCGTATATCGGCATAATCTTCGGCTACTGACAAAAACAGTTTGTTGCTCAACTCTTCCGGCAACGCCGGAGAAGGGCTTTGAAGCGTATCTAAAAGTATCTTCAGCTCCGTTTCCGTGTCGTAATCGTCGAAACGCGCCAGCACATTGCAAAAGCGGAAGCCATGTTTTTCCTCCTCGTACCTCGTGCGTATCACCTGTATGATTTCTCCGTTTGCAATAAAATCAAGATCCTGATGCGCTTTGCTTAGGGAGTAATTGTTCTTGACGACCATCAGCCGTTCTCTATGCGATATCTCTTCTTCGTAACAGAGGATACGGCTTCTTACACCGTTGTTGTAGATATTGGCGTTTTTGTTTGAGCGGCATATAATCATTGTATCATCGATACCGTTGCGGCTGTATGCCGATGATAACTCCTCTATTAATTCGCGGCCGTCGATCTTTTTTATGTCGGCAAATCGCTCCGTCAGGATCTTGGGGTATATGCCGATATCTCCATTGCACAAGGCTTCCCGTATGTTCGTTGCGTTGAAGAGGATGCCCGAATCGTGGCGTTGACGGACGACTTGCGTAAGTTGTATTTCGGTGACTTGCAGGTCGTATCGCGTAAGATACCCGGCGTTCAGCGCCGGGCTGTAAGCGAGGAATACCGGTGGAAGCTGTGCGGAATCTCCCATAAGTATAAGCCTGCAATTATCGCCACTATATATATAATGTATAAGGTCGTCGAGCAGACGTCCGCTTCCGAAAACGGCGGCGCCAGTCTCTCCGTTCGATATCATGGAAGCCTCGTCGACGATAAAAACAGTATCTTTATGAAGATTCTCGGCAAGCGAGAAGTTGGAAAAGTCATTGGAGAAACTCTTTTGACGATATATCTTTTTGTGTATCGTGGAGGCGCTGTGACTGGCATATCCGGCAAATACTTTAGCAGCTCTGCCGGTGGGCGCCAGGAGGATGGTTTTTTGTTGCAGCGCGGCCATCATCTTTACGGTTGCGCCCAACAGCGTCGTTTTACCTGTCCCGGCATATCCTTTCAGTAACAAAATCCGGCCTCTGTCGCGGGAAACAAGGAATTCCGACAGCGTTTGTAACGCCGAAGATTGTCCGGAAGTAGGCTCAAAAGGGAAAAAATCCAATATCTTTTTCAGTGCAAAATTATTTATCATAGAAAAAAATGAAATTATTTTGGCCATAAAGATAGTTATTAAAATATTCTTTTTTATATTTGCAGGATGAAATAAATTAAGGAAAACAATATAAAATCATTATGAAACTTGTACTTAAAATTTTACTGGTAGTAGCTATTGTAGCTCTCATTTACATGTGCGTGCAAAGTATTATGACGCCGATCAACTTTGAGAAACAACAGAAAATCCGCGAAAGCGCAATTGTGGAGCGTCTAATAGACATCCGTAACGCTCAGATCGGATATAAGAATGTAAATGGCATTTATGCGGCGAATTTCGAGGAACTTCAACGGTTCCTTAATGAAGAAAAGATCCCTTTCCTTATTAAAGAAGGGGTATTGACGGACGACCAACTTAAAGAAGGTTTGACTGAACAGGAGGCGGTAAAGAAGGGTATTATCAGGCGTGATACGAACTGGATATTGGCGAAAGATACGCTTCTTGGCCCGAGCTACGATGTGGCATCTATTGGCAAAGTGCCGGGTTTTGAAAATTTTACGTTTACGCTTGATACGGCAACGTTGACTTCTACATCCGGTTATACGGTGCCTGTGTTTGAGTGCGCTGTACCTTACGATGTTTACCTTGGCAATCTCGACAAGCAGTTGCTGTTTAACCTTAAGGATAAAGGTACGAAACTGAACCGTTATCTGGGACTTCGCGTAGGTTCTATTAAGGAAATCAATAATAACGCGGGAAACTGGGAGTTTTAGACAAATACGATGATGATACGTGTTCCTGACATGCTTAATGTTAATAACGCGGAGAGCTATAATGTATCCATCCGGCTATGGCCGGATGGACTTTATTTTTCCGGATATATTCTCTCGGAAAGAGACAGTTTTTTTTCGGAAACAGTTGCATTTGACAAGCGTGTGCCGTTAGTGGAATCGCTGAAAGAGATCTTTTTTAATAACGAATGTTTATCATATATATATCGTTCGCTGTATGTGATCTCCGTTTCGAGGGAATATACGTTGGTTCCCGACAGCGTTTTTATAGAAAAAAATAAAGACTTGCTGTTCTCTTTTTGTTTTCAGACCGACGGGAGTTCAAGGGTATTGTTCCAACCGTTGAGGCAATTCGGTTCATTCTTATTATATAGTATGGATAATGAGATTTATGAGTTCATGATACGCTCTCTCGTCAATCCACAGTTTATCCATTTCTTATCGCCGATGCTCTCGGTGTGGCGGAAGCATAGCGTTGCCTGTTATCCTAAACGGATGTATGTCGTTATTCATGATGCGATGCTGGATATCGTATGTTTCGAACAGGGAGAGATGATATTCGTTAATTCTTTCTCTTATGAAAACGAAAGCGATATTGTATATTTTATTATGTATGTATGCAAACAGCTTTCATTGAACCAACTCGAAGATTATGTCTCTTTTTGTGGCGACAAAATGATGTGCCGGAAAATTATATCGGTCGTCAAAAATTATGTAGCACATGTCGAGATCGTATCTCCTGATATCAAACAGTATCAGGTCGAGCTTGACCGGAATGTGCCTGTGGATGTAATAACTTTGGTTGAATGCGGATTATAAGCGGTATATACGGTCATCGCAGGTTTCAGGTGCCGTCGTCGATTAACGCCCGCCCTACAACGGATTTTGCGAAGGAAAATTTATTTAACGTATTGTCTAATCTGATTCAATGGGATGGCCTGGACACACTTGATTTGTTTGCCGGTACGGGTAGTATCTCGTTCGAAATGCTCTCCCGAGGGTGTCGTTCGGTGACAACAGTGGAACAGAATCGATTCCATGTCGAGTTTATCGATAAAGTGTGTAAAGCGTTAAAGACGAACGATATATCTCTTGTCCGCGGAGATGCGATGCGCTTCCTTAACGTTGCGAAAGAGAACTCTTTTGATTTCATATTTGCGGATCCGCCGTATACGTTTGCTTTGTTGCCGGATATTCCGCGTATCGTTATCGAAAAAAATATTCTGAGGGATGGAGGAATATTTGTGTTGGAACACTCGAAAGGGAATGATTTTTCGGATATCCCCTTTTTCAGTCAGCGCCGCGTTTATGGAGCGGTGAACTTCAGTATTTTTATAAAGCCGTAAGTCCCTGTTACAAACGGTGCGCCTTGTCGCCTCCTGTCGCCTCCTGTCGTCGGAATATCGTCCGTTACAAGAGGGGTGCAAACAGTCGCATGAACGATTCGGCAAGGCGCTGTGCTTGCGGTCGTTTGCGCCATTCGGCATACGTGACCTCCCTGCAGTCATGGATATCCTGCAGGAATATATTCTTCATTTTTACGGCAAAATCTTTCTGATAGACAAATGCGTTTATTTCAAAGTTATGTTCGAAGCTGCGGAAATCGAAATTGGCGGATCCGAAACATGTCAGCATGTCGTCGGTCAGCAACAATTTGGAATGAAGGAAGCCTTTTTCGTACAGATATACTTTGACGCCCGATTCGAGCATTTTATTCACATACGAGAACGTCGCCATCCTGGCGGAGTTCGTATCCGAACGTTGCGGAATCATCAGGCGTACGTCGACGCCTCCGAGTGCCGCCATCTGAAGCGTCAGATTGAGGGCTTCGGTAGGAAGGAAATAGGGGGTCTGAATGTAAATATATTTTTTTGCATTAGAGATACAGAAGATGAAAGACTGCATCAGGCTTTGCCATTGGCTCGCAGGCCCGCTCATGACAATCTGCATCTTCATGTCCGAATACGTTTCTGTCCCGGGATAAAATTCCTTCCCTTTAATCAGCTGATTACTTGAAGAATACCAATCTATCAGGAACGAGGACTGCAACCCGTATACTCCCGGCCCCATGATTCTAAAATGGGTGTCGCGCCATGGGCCTAACTTGTTACCTTCATAATAACGGTCGGCGATGTTCATCCCCCCCAGATAGCCGATCTTACCGTCTATGACTACGATTTTGCGGTGGTTACGGTAGTTGACTTTGCTTGTGAAGAGTGGGAAAACCACTTTAAGGAAGGAATGTATTTCGATGCCTTCTTTTTTCATTTCTTCAAAAAAACGGCTTTTTGTATCCCAACTGCCAACGTCGTCGTATAATATGCGTATTTTAACGCCTTCGCGCGCTTTTGCGATAAGGACGTCCCTGACTTTATGTCCGATTTTGTCGTCGTTAAATATATAGTATTGGAAATGGACGTAATGTTGCGCATGACGAAGATCTTCCAGCAATGCCTCGAATTTGTCTTTTCCCTTCGTATATACGGTGATCTTGCTTCCGCAGAAGATCGCCGAGTAGTTGCTTTTGTTTAGCAGTTGCGCCAAAGGGAGATAGTGCGGCGGCACCTTACCGATGTTATTCGGCAGTCGGTATACGGGAACCTGTTTCACAAACCGTTTGTGAATCCGGCGGGAGATGATGCGCAAACGATGGTTGACACGTCCGAAAAAGTAGTAAACGATCAACCCTATGGCAGGTACAAAGATAAGTACGATAACCCATGGGATAGTTTTTAGGGGATTACGATTTTCCAGCAGAATCAGGAATATTAATCCGATGATTGTGCTGCTGTATAATACGATGAATATCGATCCCAGCACCGTTGAGAATCCTATACTTTCAAACATGGCAAATGTCTCCGTATCAGAAATTATACATATTCGTCCCAGCTTTTAATTCGGATATCATCAGGCGTCAGTTTGCAGAAAGCCGTGATGAAAGCGTCGGCTAACCGTGTATTCGTAAGGAGCGGGATGTTCAGGTCGATGGCAGCGCGACGTATCTTATAGCCGTTTTCGAGTTCTTCGGATTTCAGGTTGCGGGGGATGTTGACGACCATATCTATTTCCCGTGCATGGAGCAAGTCGAGCGCCTGCGGTTTACGGTCGCTGTCCGGCCAGTATACATGCGTACTCTTTACATCGCTATCTTCTAAAAACCGTTGAGTGCCTCCCGTGGCGTACAGTTTGTATCCTTTTTCCTGAAGCAGGCGCGATGCGTTGAGCAATTCCGTCTTTTGTTCAGTCGTTCCGGTAGAAAGCAGGATGCCCTTTTTCGGTATGCGATATCCTACGGACAGCATACTGCTAAGGATGGCCTCCGAGGTGTTGTCGCCCAGACAGCCCACTTCGCCGGTTGACGCCATATCGACGCCAAGTACCGGATCGGCTTTCTGTAAACGGTTAAACGAGAACTGCGAGGCCTTGATACCTACATAGTCGAGGTCAAATTCGCTTTTGCTGAGTTTCTCGACCGGCAGTCCGAGCATGACGCGCGTTGCCATATCTATAAAGTTTATTTTCAGCACTTTACTGACAAAGGGGAAACTTCTCGAAGCCCTCAGGTTACATTCGATGACTTTGATGTCGTTTTCTTTTGCAAGGTATTGAATATTAAACGGCCCCGAAATGTTGAGTTCACGGGCTATTTTGCAACTTATGCGTTTGATGCGGCGGAGGGTCTCGATATATAATTTCTGTGCAGGAAATTGTATCGTTGCGTCGCCGCTGTGCACGCCGGCAAATTCGATATGTTCCGAGATGGCATATGCAATAATCTCGCCGTTCTCCGCTACCGCATCCATCTCTACCTCTTTCGCGTCTTCGATGAATTGGCTTATCACGACCGGATGTTGTTTGCTCACGTTAGCCGCTACTTTCAGGAAGCGGACAAGTTCGTCTTCATTAGAACATACATTCATGGCTGCACCGCTTAACACGTAGCTCGGACGTACCAACACCGGGAATCCCACATCTTTGACGAAGGCGTTGACGTCTTCGAGTGTCGAGAGTTCTCTCCAGCGAGGCTGGTCTACGCCAATACGGTCGAGCATGGCCGAAAACTTGTGACGGTCTTCCGCATTGTCGATGCTTTTGGCCGTAGTTCCGAGTATTGGTATATGATATTCGTCGAGACGCACTGCAAGGTTGTTGGGAATCTGTCCGCCGGTGGAAATGATTACGCCGTGAGGATTCTCAAGTTCGAGAATATCCATTACACGCTCGAACGAGAGTTCGTCAAAGTACAGCCGGTCGCACATATCATAGTCGGTGGATACGGTTTCGGGGTTGTAATTTATCATGACCGACCGGTAGCCTTCTTTGCGTATGGTGTTCAGCGCCTGCACGCCACACCAGTCAAATTCGACGGACGAGCCTATGCGGTACGCGCCCGAACCGAGTACGACAATCGATTGGTGGTCGCCGAGATATTTTACGTCATGTTCCGTTCCGCCGTAGGTCAGGTACAGGTAGTTCGTCTGTGCCGGATATTCTGCCGCCAAAGTGTCTATCTGTTTTACTACGGGCGTGATACCGAAACTTTTACGCAGTTTGCGGATTCCCGCCATATGCTTGTCTTCCATTTGCTCTTTCCATATGGCGCGCGCTATCTGGAAGTCTGAGAATCCCTGTATTTTTGCCCGGCGTATCAATTCATACGGAAAAACCGTTAATTTTTTCGACGAAGACGATTCTTCCGGCGCGTATAGTTCGTCGAGAGGTGATAAAGTTTCGAGTTCTTTTGCCGTAGTGATGATATTCTGCAGTTTGTATAAAAACCACTTATCTATTTTTGTAAGTTCGTATATACGGTCGACGGTAAATCCTTTACGGAAGGCTTTGCTGATAATGAATATGCGGGTGTCTGTCGGTTCGCGCAGCGCGTTATCGATGTCTTCTATGACTATTTCTTTGTTTTCAACAAACCCGTGCATACCTTGTCCGATCATCCGTAACCCTTTTTGTATGGCTTCTTCGAACGTGCGACCGATCGACATCACTTCGCCGACCGACTTCATGCTACTGCCGAGTTCGCGTGCTACGCCGTGGAATTTTCCCAGATCCCAGCGTGGAATCTTACATACGACATAGTCGAGCGCCGGCTCGAAGAATGCGGAGGTGGTTTTCGTCACGGAATTTTTAAGGTCGAAAAGTCCATACCCTAATCCGAGTTTTGCTGCGACGAAAGCCAGCGGGTATCCTGTGGCTTTCGAGGCTAAGGCCGACGAGCGCGACAGGCGTGCGTTTACTTCGATAACGCGGTAATCTTCACTTTCCGGGTCAAGCGCATATTGAACATTACATTCGCCTACGATGCCGATATGCCGGATAATGCGTATGGCCAATTCCCGGAGTTTATGATATTCGGCGTTGGTGAGGGTCTGTGAAGGTGCGATGACGATGCTTTCGCCGGTATGGATACCCAGCGGGTCGAAATTTTCCATGTTACAGACGGTGATACAGTTATCGAAGCGGTCGCGTACGACTTCATATTCGACTTCTTTCCATCCTTTCAGGCTCTTTTCGACCAGCACCTGCGGGGAGAAAGAAAATGCTTTTTCTACGAGCGCATTTAGTTCTTCCTCGTTATCGCAGAATCCGCTTCCCAGTCCGCCAAGCGCATAAGCGGCGCGGATGATGACCGGATAGCCCAGTTCGCATGCTGCGCGGCGTGCATCCTCGATATTCCCTGCCGCCTCGCTTTTTATCGTTTTCACGTTTATCTCGTCCAATTTTTTGACGAATAATTCCCGGTCTTCCGTATCCATAATAGCCTGAACGGGCGTGCCGAGTACCTGTACATTGTATTTTTCAAACACGCGCTTCCGGAAAAGTTCCACGCCGCAGTTCAGCGCCGTCTGTCCTCCGAATGCAAGCATGATGCCGTCGGGACGTTCTTTTTCTATCACTTTTTCGACAAAGAACGCCGTTACGGGCAGGAAATATACCTTATCCGCCACGCCGTCGGACGTCTGTACCGTTGCAATATTCGGATTTATAAGAATGGTATGGATACCCTCTTCCTTCAGCGCTTTCAGCGCCTGCGAACCGGAATAGTCAAATTCGCCCGCTTCGCCTATTTTCAATGCTCCCGAACCGAGAAGCAATACTTTATTTATCTTTTTATTTTCCATGTCCGACATTCATTTAAAAAATTAACTTTGCAAACTGGTCGAATATAAATTCCGTATCGGTAGGGCCGCTACAGGCTTCGGGGTGGAACTGCGCGGAGAAAAACGGTTTTTTTCGGTGGCGTATTCCTTCGTTTGTCATGTCGTTCATATTGATGAAAAGCGATTCCCATTCGTCGCCGAGCGTATTGTCGTCGACTGCATAACCATGATTTTGCGATGTGATGAAACATTTGTTGCTGCCGGCCATACGCACCGGTTGGTTATGGCTGCGGTGGCCGTATTTGAGTTTATAGATAGATGCACCGCCGGCTTTGGCAAGCAGTTGGTTGCCCATGCATATCCCGCAGATCGGCTTGTCGCCGTCGAGGGCTTTGCGGATGTTGCGTACCGCCGCATCGCAGGTGTCAGGGTCGCCGGGTCCGTTACTGATAAATAAACCGTCGTATTCCATACTGTTAAAGTCATAATCCCATGGTACGCGTATAACGGTAAGGTCTCTTTTCAGCAGGCAACGGATGATATTGTGTTTCACGCCGCAGTCGACAAGAACGACGCGTTTCCGGCCTTTCCCTTCGTTGTAAGTGATGATTTCTTTGCATGACACTTTGTCGACGAAGTTCATTTCGCCGTAGTTAAATGCGGCGAGTTTCGCGCCGACAAGTTTTTCGTCAACGTCGTTTCCCGGAACGATCCTCCCGATCATAACGCCATGTTCGCGCAAGCGTTTTGTCAATGCGCGCGTATCGATGCCGTAAATGCCGGGGATGCCTTCCTCCTTCAGCCATTCGTCGAGTGTGTTTACGGAGTTCCAATGATTGTACCGATAGCTGTAATCACTGATTATTATGGCATCTGCATGAATCCGTTCGCTTTCCATGAAGACGGAGATACCGTCAGGGCGGACTGTCCGTGGCGGAACGCCGTAATTTCCGATAAGCGGATACGTAAGTACCATCAATTGTCCGGCATACGAGGGATCGGTGAGGCTTTCGGGATATCCGCTCATAGCGGTATTGAAAACGACTTCACCGGTGACGGCCTTTTCCGCCCCGAAAGAGAATCCTTCATATTTGCTGCCATCATCTAAAATTAATGTTGCCTTTGTAAAATTCATTTATTATCCTGTTTAAAATAAGTTTCTTCCATATAATTGATAAATGCCTGGTTAACCATTCTTATGCCGCCTGGAGTGGGATAGTCGCCGGAGAAATACCAGTCGCCCGGATGATTAGGACAGGCAGCGTGCAGTCCGTCGATTGTCTGAAATACCAGTTCTATTTTCGCACGTGTCGTCGGGCTGCTCAACAATTTAGCCATTTTCCGGGAGAGGTCGTCGTCGGTGAACGGCGCATATATGGCTTTTACATAATTTATAATGGTCTCGCCTGCCTGCATCTGCTGTTTCTTTGCCTTGTGGTAAGTATCTATGATGACGTCTTCCTTCTTCTTCTCCTTTAGCAGTTCAATGGCGGCTTTGAATGCGATAAATTCGTCCATGCTCGACATGTCGATGCCGTAATAGTCGGGGTAACGTATTTGCGGAGAGGACGATACGAAGACGATTTTCTTCGGGTTAAGACGGTCGAGGATGTTTATGATGCTTTGCCGGAGTGTCGTTCCGCGTACGATACTGTCGTCTATGACGACAAGGTTGTCTTCCGACGGCGTAATACTGCCGTACGTGATATCGTATACATGCGCTGCCAGATCATTACGGCTGTTACCTTCGGCGATGAACGTACGCAGTTTTATATCTTTTATTGCGACTTTCTCGTTACGAATGCGTTGCGACAGTATTTCCCTCAGTTCACTTTCGCTTATGGAAGCGCCTTTCTCGATTATTTGTCTTGATTTCAGTTCGTCAAGATACTTTTGCAGTCCTTCCAGCATGCCATAATAAGCTACTTCGGCAGTGTTTGGGATGAAAGAAAAAACGGAATGTCTGATGTCATAGTCGATTTTTTTAAGAATAGGGTCGACTAAGTTCTCTCCGAGTTTTTTGCGTTCTTTGTAAATATCGATATCGCTTCCCCGGGAGAAATAGATACGTTCGAACGAGCAGGCGTTGAGGGGTTTCGGATCCAGAATTTGCGATGTCCTCATTTTTCCGGCGCGGTTGATGAAGAGGGCTTCTCCGCGCTGCAGTTCTTTCACGTCGTTTTTATCAACGTTCATAACCGTTTGTATGACAGGGCGTTCCGATGCCAGAACGACAATCTCGTCGTCTGCGTAATAGAAGGCCGTACGTATGCCCCATGGATCGCGGAAAGAGAATGATTCCCCGCTACCTGTCACACCACAGATGACATATCCACCGTCCCAGGTCGACGCCGCTTTTTCTATTATATTTGCCAGGTCGATATTTTCTTCGATTGCGTGGGTGATGTCTAAGTTTTTCAATCCTTCTGCTTCGTATTTGCGGAACAGTCGTTCGGCCTCCCTGTCGAGGCGATGTCCGAGTTGTTCGAGAATGAAATACGTATCGGCATAATGTCGGGGATGTTGTCCCGTCAATGTCAGATCCTGAAAGATATCGTTCACGTTCGTCATGTTGAAATTGCCGCAAATCGCCAAGTTCCGCGCGCGCCAGTTACTGCGGCGCAGGAACGGATGAATATACGACAATCCGGATTTTCCTGTTGTGCTATATCGCAGGTGTCCGATGTATAGCTCGCCGGCGAAAGGCAGGTTTGTCTTTGCGAACGACGGGTCTTTAAATTGTTCGGCCGGGATGTCTTTGTACTGTTTGTAGACGTTGTCGAATATTTCCGTGATGGCTCCTGTGCCGACAGCTCTTTCACGGAACATATATTCTTCTCCGGGATTGGCTTCCAGTTTCACGCAGGCGAGACCCGCCCCTTCCTGTCCTCTGTTATGCTGTTTTTCCATTAACAGGTAGAGCCTGTTAAGAGCATACATCCACGAACCGTATTTTCTGTGATAATAGTCTAACGGTTTAAGCAGTCGTATCATGGCTACGCCACATTCATGCTTTAATGTTTCCATTCGGTCTTATTATTAATATTATGCAAAGTTAATAGTTATATTTGTTAATTCCATACACATAAAAAAACGAACACTGAAAAAAAGTGTCCGTTTTCATAAAAATCCCCGGATAGACGAGGATTGTCGTGAATTTATTATATTCGGCGTCTTTTGGTTTAAGTGTGTAATCTACCATAATGGATGAGTAGTTAATTTTATAAATACAACATATTTAATTTCTTTGCAAAGATAGAGTACTTTTTCGAATATCAAAAAAAAGAAACCGTCTTTTTTCGGTGAAAATATGTCTTTTTTCATTTCATGTGCTTGGAGAACTCATGCTTTTAATGTAGTTTTGCGCTGAAAAATTTTATTTGAAGAAATATGGTTGATAAAAAATTGATTAAGGATTTGTTTTTCCGGCAGCAACGAGTGCAGAATGCCCTCCGTAATATCGGAGCGGACGGTATTCTGTTGACTACGGACGTAAATATATTTTACTTGACGGGACTTGTGTTTAACGGCTATTACTATCTGCCTGCGGACGACGATCCGCTGTTGTTTGTCAAACGTCCGGGCGGGCTTTCGGGTGCACGGCTGTTTTCCATTCGTAAGCCGGAGCAGATTGCCGATATCTTTTCCGCTAACGGTTGGCCGTTACCCGGAAATGTACTCTTGGAAACGGACGAGGTGTCGTATAACGAATGTATGCGTTTGCAAAATATCTTTCATTTTAAGAAAGTAGATAATGCTACGACGTTCATGCGCCGCATAAGGATGATAAAGACGCCGTGGGAGATTGGAGAACTCCGTAAGTCGGCGGATCGACATGCGGCGACATATGCCCGGATATACGACTGTTATCGTCCGGGGATGACGGATCTGCGATTTCAGGCGGAAATAGAATATCGGATGCGACTGCATGGTTCTATCGGTGTGTTCCGTGCATTTGGCCCGAACATGAAGATTTTTATGGGAAGCGTACTTGCCGGCAATAATGCAGCGGCGCCATCTCCGCATGACTTTGCGCTCGGCGGCAACGGGCAGACCGCCCTCTGCCCTGTTGGAGCGAACGGGACGGTGCTTAAAGAGGGGAAGGCTGTTATGGTTGATATGGCAGGTAATTATACGGATTATCTTACGGATATGACGCGCGTTTATTCCATAGGCAAACTCCCCGAATTGGCATATTACGCACACCGGGTGTCGCAGGAGATACAGGACGCCGTAGTAGTTGCCGCTAAACCGGGTATCGCATGCGCCGATTTGTATAAACTTTCTTATGCTATCGTTGAGAAATCGGGACTTGCTGATTATTTTATGGGTACGAAGCAGCAGGCTAAATTTGTAGGTCATGGCATCGGCCTTGAAATCAACGAACCTCCTGTTTTAACTTTGCGTTCAGGTGAGGTTCTTGAGGAAAATATGACATTTGCCCTCGAACCGAAATTTGTCATACCGCAGGTCGGAGCCGTTGGTATCGAGAATAGTTTCCTTGTGACGAATACAGGGATAGAGAAACTGACGATTTTTAAAGAAGATATTATTCCATTAGATTGAGGATTTGCAAGATCCGCCTTCAATAAACGTTTATTCCGGCGCTGTTAAGACATTTTAAGGTGGTATGGTTTATAACTTTTTGGTCGATGTTTTTTCTCATGTAAAACTTTTTTCTACATTTGTGGCTAAAGAACCAAACGAATAATTATGTTGAAGAAAAGTTTAGTATCTATTGATCAGTGCGATAAGGCTGATATCCTTCGCATTATCGGTAATGCGGAGAAGTTTGAGGAATCGCCCGGTCGTAATTTGCTGGAAGGAAAAATAGCGGCTACGCTATTTTTTGAACCGTCTACGCGTACGCGGTTGAGTTTCGAAACGGCCGTTAACAGGCTTGGCGGACATGTGATCGGCTTTCATGACGTCTCGACGACAAGTTCGACGAAAGGCGAGACCTTGAAAGACACCATCCGTATTGTGAGTAATTATGCCGATATTATTATCATGCGCCATTATCTGGAAGGCGCCGCCCGTTATGCGTCGGAAGTGACGGATGTGCCGGTCATCAATGCCGGTGACGGCGCAAACCAACATCCCTCGCAGACTTTGCTCGATTTGTATTCGATAAAAAAAACGCAGGGACGTTTGGACGACCTTACGATAACGGTGGTTGGCGACTTGAAATATGGCCGTACGGTACATTCCCTTATTGTAGGTATGTCTCATTTCAAACCTGTATTTAATTTTATCGCACCTGATGAACTGAAAATGCCTGATGAACAAAAGCGTTTTTGCGAATCTAAAAAAATTACGTTTTCCGAACATACCGTTTTCTCGGAGGATATTATTAATGAAACGGATATTTTGTATATGACGCGGGTGCAAAAAGAACGTTTCACGGATCTTGTGGAATACGAACGCGTAAAAAATGTTTATATCCTCCGTAAAAAGATGCTCGAAAAATCAAGACCGAACATGCGCGTCCTGCATCCGCTTCCACGTGTAAATGAGATTGCGTATGATGTGGATGATAGTGATAAAGCGTATTATATTCAACAAGCGCGCCACGGACTCTTTACCCGTGAAGCGATTATTTGCGATGTCTTGGGAATAGATCTTAACCATTAACCATTAACCATTAACCATTAACCACAAATCATTTATGTCTGAAGATAAGAAAGAAAAATTACAGATTGCCGCACCAGAAAATGGGACGGTGATCGATCATGTTCCGTCCGAACAGCTTGAAAATAAGAAAAAAGAATTACAGGTTGCCGCACTTGAAAATGGGACGGTGATAGACCATATTCCACCCGAACAGTTGTTTAAGGTAGCGCAATTGATAGGGCTTGACAAAATGAATAACCGTATTACTTTCGGGAATAATCTGGAGAGTAAAAAAATGGGACGCAAGGGAATGATAAAGATTGCAGACAAGTTTTTTGAGGAATATGAAATAAACCGCATCGCACTTATTGCACCGGATGTTGTGCTGAATATCATATGCGATTATGCAGTCGTCGAAAAAAAACACGTAAGTCTGCCACCGGAACTGATTGATATCGTGAAATGTAACAATCCGCAATGTGTTACGAACAATGAACCGATGAAAACGTATTTTTCTGTGGTAGATAAGCGTTCCGGTATGATTAAATGTCGTTATTGCGAACGGAAGATTAATAAGAAAGATATTGTCATTAAATAAATATAAGTATGAAACAGGACTGGAAACCCGGTGCTACGATTTATCCGCTTCCCGCCGTATTGATAAGCTGCGGCAGCGAACTTTCGGAATATAACCTGTTGACGGTTAGCTGGACAGGTACGATCTGTACGAATCCTCCGATGTGTTATATATCGGTGCGTCCCGAACGATATTCTTATCTTGTTATTAAAAAGAATATGGAGTTTGTCATTAACCTGACTACGCGGGATATGGCGTTTGCTGTGGATTGGTGTGGGGTCGTATCGGGGAAAGACCATAACAAATTCGAAGAGATGAAACTTACTCCCGGCGCCTCGTCGATTGTTCGTGCGCCTCTTATTGAAGAATCTCCACTGTGTATAGAGTGTCGCGTAAAGGAAATTTTAGCGCTGGGGTCGCATGATATGTTTGTGTCCGACGTCGTAAACATACGTGCCGACGAGCGGTATATCCACCCCGAAACAGGCGCTTTCGATATGCAAAAAGCGGATTTGCTGGTATACGTGCACGGCAAGTATTACGGGTTATCCGAGATGATAGGGCATTTCGGATGGTCGGTAAAAAAGAAAAAGTAATTTTACCTCGACATTTACCTTTGCCGAAAGGGGATCAGGTAAGTTATTTTTGCAGATATGACCTGACTCGATGCTTTGGAAAAATAGTCTTTGCGCTGGGTGCTGTAGATGTCGCCAAACGAGTAGTAGTAGCGTCCTTCCAATGAGAAACATCCGATTCCTGTGCGTATCTCGATTCCGACGCCTCCGCTGATGCCCCATTCAAGTTTGTTCTCTACCGACATGTCATGTTGCGTATTGATGCCTCCCGGTTTATTTTCACCCTGGCTTTCGGTCGTCGATTCGCCGAGCAGATACCCTATTTGGGGTCCCGCGTGTATAAAACCGTTCACTTTTTTCCCACCGAACCGTACATGCGTATAAAAAGGCAGTTGCAGGTAATCTAAGCGACGACTGTATCGATATTCCGGCATCGCTTCATATACTTCGTTCCAGCCTTGTTGTACATAGTTGAGTTCAAGTTGTAAGCCTACATTTTTGCCCATTGTCATGCGTCCGGTAAGTCCCAATGTGGAACCCGAAAGCGTTTCCTGCGGCACTCTCGGATTGAAAGTGACGGACGAAAAAGTTGTTCCTCCCGATACGCCGGCGAAAAACTCATATGGCGTGGTAATGATTATCTGCGCCGTAATGTCGAATGTCATCATGGCGAACGATAATATAATAATGTATGTTTTTAATTTCATTTGAAAGAGCAAAAACGGGATAATCATTTAAAATCGGAACGGGTGATGGTATAATCTTTGTTGTAATGAATGATATACACATTCGTATTTATATAGCCTCCCCAATTGTTCGCCCGTTCGAAGTTGAATCCGGTTTGCAGACTTTTGTATTTTATTTCGGAAAGGTTGTTTTCGAAATCAGCGCCATAATTGTGTAACGCTCCGAAGAAAAACATTCCGGTATCAAACCCTAACATCCCATATTTGGGGAATGTAGACATTATTGGGCTTTTGCTGTACCAGTTCTTGTAATTTTCGTAAAACGTCTTTACGTTCTGGTTCATGTTATCGGCATAAAACCGGCTGTATATATATGTGTCCAAGGCATGGAAGTCGTCAAGGCAATCTTTCGCGTATTTTTGCCATACGGGATATCCGAAAAGATTGATTTTATACTCCGGCTTTGTTTCCGCGATAGTGCGCAGTACGGTTTTTATTTTTATCAACGCATCTAATGAACTGGATATCGGTATTATGACATTCGGCTTATCTGTCGAGAGGCAGGCTTCGATGCTTGCAGGGAAGTCGGATGCTTCATAAACAACGTCTTTACAGGAGATATTACGCTCTTTCAAGTCTCTTTTAAATTCGTTTATGAACTCGGTCTGGTCGTCTTTGTCTTTCGTGTCGAGGAAGATAATGTTGTATTTGGCAAATAAGTTGGCTCCTGCATAGATCGCGTTCGCATAGAGCAGGTTCGGCGGCGTATTGATCTGGAAAATATAGGCGTTGCTTAAAACGTCGTCGTTCCTTGGGGCAAACGGAATCACATATTTGATTTTATTTTTTTGAGCAAAATCGGCGATCAGTTTTATCTGTTCGTTCGAGACGCCGCCGATGATAAGATTTACGTCTTTCAATATCTGTTCTTCGTCGTTTAATATTTTTCGTAAATCCGAAGCGTTGTCGCCGATGTCGCGAACGAACAGTTCCATTGTATATCCCTGGTTACGAAGGCTGTCTACGGCCAACAACAATCCTTCATAATATTCGGTGATGAGATCTCTGGCCGTATTCGTATGCTGGCTTTCCGCATTATAAGGTAGCAGTAACGCTACTTTCGCCGCATTTATGCGTTTGATTTCCCGTTTTGTGTGTAGCATGGCATTCACTTCACCGGCATCCGGTTCGATGCCCTTAGGGATTTCTTTTTCATTTATTATCAGGGGTATGCGAATCGTCATTCCTCTCCGCAAACCTCCCGCTAATTCGGGGTTAAGTTTGAGCAGTTCTTTTTCCGAGACTTTGAATGTCTTACATATATTAAACATCGTTTCCCTTGCCGGAACGGTGTAATAGATTTCTTTCGCGCCTTTTTCGTTTTCCACGATTTCCGTTACCGGTTTTTGTTTTTTACCGGCAGGTATGCGTATGGTTTTGCCAATTGAAAAGCTCGCATGCGACAGTCCGGGATTTGCCTCAACGATGTTTTCGCCGCTTACCCCGTATTTTTTTGATACGCCATATAGCGTTTCTCTTGCCTGTATCGTATGATAGATATAGTCGGAGGCTCTTTCCGGCTCTATCGTGGAGATTTTTGCGGCTTTTTTCTGGGGGATTTTAAGTTTGTCACCGGCTCTTATGGATTCGTCGCTTCCTATGTTTAACCGATAAATGTCTTCTACTTTCACCTCGTACATTTTCGCAATAGAATATACGGTTTGTCCGCGTTCTACCGTATGATAAAATATATCGTCAACTTGTACGTTGCTCATAGTAGAAGGCGTGTTTTGTGCTAAAATGTTTGTCGTAATCAAACAAAGCGTCCATAGCGTAAATGCAGCTATCATATTTCTTTTCATAATTATGGCATTCGTTGTTAATAATTATTTCGGCAAATGTACGATATATGATTGAAAAACAGAAATATTTTGTGACATTTTATTTTCGGGATGTTATTATGTGAAAATAATACTTCGCCAAAACTGCCAAATTATCGGATTGCGGATTTTCGGGGATGTTATAAATTTGCTATTGACGGATATTATCCGTAACTTTGGAGGCTTTTTTTATGTTTATGGAGATTAGTAGAAGATTTCATTTGCTTTTCGCAATTCTGTCGCTTACCTGCACTTTGCCGGCCCAGCAGATAGAATATTATAAGGTGACGGGAGGAAAAGGGACGCCGGTTTTGGCTGATGATAACAGTAATAACCGGATACAGGTCTATCTTGTTCACGGGATGGAAAATGTGCAGATAAGCTATACTTCGTCGTCGACATCGCATCAATGGTGTCGTTACCGGACAAGGCCGGATCTCAACAACCCCGAAAGGGTGTCTGCGGAGCAGAACGGTACGACCTCTACGATTACGGACGTTGAAGACGGATACGGCTATTATGTTGACGAGGGGTCGATGAGGCGCTATGTATGGATTATTGATTACGGCAAATATGCGTTTGATATACGGCGTTTCGACGTCTCACAGGAAATTGACGAATGTGTCGGAATACGTTTTGAAGGAGATGCCGATCTGGAGGATATGATATATTATACGCCGGCAGGCGCTCCGGAAAAAGTAAAACGTGTTTTTGAGCTGAGTTACGAGACGTTGATATGGGATGACGCGACGAAAAGTTTTTCGCCGGAACGCATTTCGAAAACATTTGATACGCATCCCTTTGCTACATCGTTTATGCCATCGTCGTCTCCCGAACGGAACTTCCCGTTGATATTGACGGATACGGAGATTACGCTGACCGGCGATATGTTCGCGCGTCACTTCGGTGTAGAGAAGTCGGCGACCATACCCTTCTACGAGGCTAAGGCGGTTGAACTTTATTGCGATACGGCAGTCGCTTTTTACGGTACGGGCATCGATGCGGACGCCCCGGAAGGGGAATTGCAGGCGCCCGCGTATGTGACGTTTCGCGCTTATGCCAACGTTCCTGTGGCGTCATTGATTACCTGGAAAATCTTCAAAGATGAGAATACCTCTCCCGACGTTCTTTTTAATGCGGAAGAACTTGTATATACATTCGATCGTGAAGGTAAATATAAAATAACGGTGGAAACGAGTAATCGATCGGGAAATTGTACGGAAGAAAACAGCTTTGATATCTCAATTACAGAAACGTTTATGGAGATACCGAATGCATTTTCTCCCGGCGTTACTCCCGGTATTAACGATATATTCAGGGTAAGATATAAATCCGTAATGAACTTCCGGGGAAGTATTTTTAACCGTTGGGGCACCGAACTGTTTCGTTGGACCGATCCATCGCAGGGATGGGATGGTAAATATGGAGGAAAATATGTGCCCGCCGGAGCGTATTATTATCTGATAGAATATACGGGGACGGACGGGCGGAGGCGTGTGAAGAAAGGTGATGTGAACGTGTTCCGTACGAGAAGGACGGATACGAAAACGGATATCGTCGAATAATAGAGTTGTCGCGGCGAATGGTAACGGTTGATTTGCAGGGAAGCGTATCGCATAGGCGACGCATCATTAGAAAGCGTATCATTAGAGAATGCGCATTATTGGAAAGCGTATCGCCTGGCGGCGCATCATTAGAGAAAGCGCATTATTAGAGAAAGCGCATCAGGTAGCGTATCATTAGAATAAAAATAGTGTAGTGAAATGAAAATATTGCATGGAATAATAGCTTTTCTGACGGCTGGCGTCATCTGCCTGACGGCATTTTTGTTTGTCGGCTACAGGGATTCCGTTTCCGTCAGGGAAGATTCGCCCGTTGTGGCGTCCGTTACGATTTCGCCGGAGACGCCTTCTTATATCTTTTTTTGCGGGGAAAGAACAGATCTTACCCGTTATAACATGCGCGAAGGAATGGATCGTGAGTTGAATAGTTTTACCTATAACCATTCAATAACGATGTTGCTTATAAAGCGGGCAAACCGCTATTTTCCGATTATCGAACCGATTCTGAGAGCGAACGGTATTCCGGATGATTTCAAATATCTTGCCGTTATAGAGAGTCATCTCGATCCGACGGCTACATCGCCAGCCCGCGCGGTAGGGATGTGGCAGCTACTGGAAAGCACGGGCAAGAATTACGGCCTCCGTATAACGACTACGGTCGATGAACGGCGTAATGTGGCGAAAGCGACGGAGGCCGCATGTAAATATCTTAAAGAAGCATATGATAAATACGGCGATTGGGTGACCGTCGCTTCTTCGTATAATGCCGGAATGGGACGTATATCGGGGCAAATAGAAAGACAACGGGAGACTTCCGCTCTTAATTTGTTCCTGACGGAAGAATCATTGCGATATCCGTACCGTATTTTTGCCGTCAAACAGATCTTTGAGAATCCGCGTAAATATGGGTTTATTTTTAGGGCGGAGAATCTTTATCGTCCGATAAATTGCAGTGAAGTTTCGGTTGATGAAGATATTGCCGATCTGGCGGATTTCGCCCGAAAATATGAGATCGCTTATTATGACCTGAAATTTTTCAATCCGTGGCTGAAAGATTCGAAACTTGTAACCGGCGGCGGAACATATAAAATATGGATCCCGGATAAAAATGACTTGTATTATAATGCGGCCAATACATATGTGCACGACAAGCGCTGGGTTGTACGATGAGAGAGGTTATTCACAGGGTTTGCAGGGTTTCGTGAACAGGATATTAGCGAATGAAGAAAGAGAAAATGTGAAATGTATGAGAATGAAAAAATAAAAGAGAGCGGATTTATATCCGTAGAGGGGGCGCGTGTCCATAATCTGAAAAATGTAGATGTGGCTATCCCGCGGAATAAATTGTCGGTTATTACCGGTATGAGCGGGAGTGGTAAATCATCGCTCGCTTTTGACACGATTTTTGCCGAAGGACAGAGGCGTTATATAGAGACTTTTTCCGCTTATGCGCGTAATTTTCTTGGGAATATCGAACGACCGGATGTCGATAAAATAAGCGGATTGAGCCCCGTTATCTCGATTGAGCAGAAAACGACTCACCGTAATCCCCGCTCTACGGTGGGAACGACAACCGAAGTATATGATTTTATGCGTCTTTTGTATGCGCGCGCTGGCGAGGCTTACTCTTACCTTAGCGGCGAGAAGATGGTCAAATATACCGAAGAACAAATATTGGAACTTATCCTGAAAGATTATAAAAATCGTAAAACGTATATGCTTGCGCCTCTCGTGCGTAACCGTAAAGGTCATTACCGGGAGTTGTTCGAGCAGATTCGCAAAAAAGGCTACCTTAATGTCCGTGTCGACGGAAAACTTGAAGAGATACGCCACGGGATGAAGCTCGACCGTTATAAAATGCATAGCATAGAGGTCGTGATAGATAAGATGGTAGTTTCCGGCTCGGAAAGTCAGCGCCTTAAAAAGAGCCTGCGGGTGGCGATGAAACAGGGCGACGGACTTATCATTCTGCTCGACGCCGATACCGACGAGATGCGATACTACAGCCGTCGCCTTATGTGTCCCGTCACGGGAATTTCGTATAGCGAGCCTGCCCCTCATAATTTCTCGTTTAATTCGCCCCATGGAGCTTGTCCGCGCTGTAAAGGTTTAGGTGCGGTTAATATTCTGGATATGAATAAGATTGTGCCCGATTCCGCGCTTAGTATTTATGGCGGAGGAATTGTTGCGCTCGGCAAATATAAGAACTCCATGATTTTTTGGCAGATTGATGCGCTTTGTAAGAAACATGGCGTTACCATCAATACGCCTATACGTGATTTGCCTGAAGAGGCAATCGACGAGATCATGAACGGAACGGACGAACGCCTGCATATAAAGAGTGAATATATAGGTAGCTCGAACTATCTGTTGTCTTATGAAGGCGTCGCCAAATACATATTAATGCAACAGGAAGACGATGCGCCGGCATCGGCGCAGAAATGGGCGGGACAGTTTATCAGCACGTCCGTATGTCCCGTTTGTAACGGGCGGCGACTGAATAAAGAAGCGTTGCATTACCGGATAGGAGGTAAGAATATTGCCGAACTTTCGGAATTGGATGTGTCGGAACTTTATAAATGGATGATGTCGGTCGGCGATGAGATGTCCGGATCGCAAAAAAAGATTGCGGCGGAGATCCTGAAAGAGGTGCGCTCGCGGTTGAAATTCCTTCTTGACGTAGGGCTTGACTATCTTTCGCTCAACAGGGCGTCGGCAACATTGTCGGGCGGTGAAAGTCAGCGTATTCGTCTTGCAACTCAAATAGGCAGCCAATTAGTGAATGTGCTTTATATCCTCGACGAACCGAGTATCGGACTTCACCAGCGCGATAATGTGCGCCTTATCAACTCGTTGAAAGAGTTGCGCGATGCCGGGAACTCGGTGATTGTCGTCGAACACGATAAAGATACGATGCTTAATGCCGATTATGTGATAGATATGGGGCCGAAAGCGGGACGTCTTGGTGGAGAAGTGGTTTTTGCCGGCACACCGCAGGATATGATAAAAACCGATACCCTGACGTCGGCCTATCTGAACGGTCGTAAATCGATCGAAATACCTGCAATAAGACGGAAAGGTAATGGGCGCTTCCTGACGTTGAAAGGTGCAAGCGGGAATAACCTGAAAAATATAAATGTATCTTTTCCTTTAGGTACGATGATTTGTGTCACGGGAGTGTCCGGGAGCGGTAAGTCTACATTAATAAACGGTACGTTGCAGCCCGCTCTTAGCCGGCATTTTTATCGCTCGATGGAATTGCCGTTGCCCTATAAATCTTTGGAAGGGATAGAATATACGGATAAAATCGTCAGCGTCGATCAGTCTCCGATAGGACGTTCGCCGCGTAGTAATCCTGCTACCTACACGGGGGTGTTTTCCGATATACGGAATTTGTTCGTAGAACTGCCGGAATCAAAAATACGCGGTTATAAACCCGGACGTTTTTCTTTTAATGTTTCGGGAGGACGATGCGAAACCTGTAAAGGAAATGGTTACAAAACGATAGAGATGAATTTCCTGCCGGATGTGTATGTCCCCTGTGAAGATTGTCACGGCAAACGATATAACAGGGAAACGCTGGAAGTACGTTTTCGCGGTAAGTCGATTGCCGAAGTGCTGGATATGACGATCAATATGGCCGTCGAGTTCTTTGAGAATGTGCCTGCTATATTGAATAAAATAAAGGTTCTGAAGGATGTAGGACTGGGATATATTAAACTTGGTCAGCCGTCGACTACCCTGTCGGGAGGCGAAAGCCAGCGCGTCAAACTGGCATCCGAACTCTCGAAACGCGATACGGGAAAGACGGTGTATGTTCTCGACGAACCTACAACAGGACTGCATTTTGACGATATCAGAGTGCTGCTCGGAGTGCTGAATAAACTTGTAGACAAAGGAAATACGATCATTATTATTGAACATAATATGGATATGATAAAATCTGCCGATTATATCATTGATATGGGGCCTGAAGGCGGACAGCAGGGAGGATCCGTACTTTTTGCCGGGACGCCGGAACGGTTCGTCGCGATAAAAACGGAGAGCTATACGGCCGGATTTTTGAAAGCGGAATTTATGGGATATAAGATATAGGGTATGGAGGATGGAGTTTGGCGAGAGAGGGAAATGTTTTTGTTTAAATTTTTAATTGATTTATTCGTATGAAGAATCCGATACAGATGATTAAGCAATGTGTAGAAAATGAAGAGCCTTATTTTCTGCTTCGCGGTAAAGATATTTGCGCGCTTCCAGCGATCGAAAAATATTATGAAATCGTCAAAGGTAAAGTGAAAGATCCTTATTTTATTGAGGAGATAGAGGAGATTATGAAAGATTTTCGCGCGTTCAGCGAAGAGCAGGAAATGCATATACCGGATTGAAATGCAATGCCTAATGGAACTGATGTTATGCAAATGGCGGAAGATACTTATAAGACAATAAAAGGCTTATCGGAGGGATATTATACGGAGAAGCGGAGCCGTTTCCTGTCATTTGCCATACCTGTGCGGACGCCGGAGGAGGTGACACGGCATGTGCGTGAGTACCGGAAGAAATATTATGATTCGCGGCATGTATGCTGGGCGTATATGCTCGGAGCCGACCGTAAAACGTTTCGGACGAACGATGATGGCGAACCGTCGTCAACAGCCGGCAAACCGATACTGGGACAGATAAATTCCAGTGAACTGACGGATATTCTGATCATAGTCGTCCGTTATTTCGGCGGTATCGAACTTGGAACAGGCGGACTGATTGTCGCTTATCGTACGTCCGCAGCCGAAGCGATTGCGGCGGCGGAAATAGAAGAACGTACGGTCGACGACGAACTGACGGTTGTCTTCGAATATCCGTATCTTAACGGCATAATGCGAATCGTAAAGGAGGAACAGCCGGAAATTGTATCCCAAAAGTTTGAGATGACCTGCGAGATGACGTTACGTATACGTAAAAACCTTTTCGAAAATCTCAAAAACCGTATTCTCAAAGTCGAAACGGCTTACCTTAAAATTATCCCGGACATAACTTTGCATTGATGTTTCGCATTCAGCCGTGAACAATATTCAACACAAAATCAATCGAAGACATGGGAAATTCTTAACATTCCCATATAAATTTCGCCGGACATTTTTATCGGCCTGTGTGGAATGTCGAAAATTTCATGTACATTTGACACGCTTAAAAAGCAGTTCTTTGAGCGTATTTGTAATTTTGTTGCATTTGATGGTTGAATCTGCGACTCCATGCGTTTGGAGAACTCATGCTTTTTATGTAATTTTGTTCTTAAATAGTAAGAATGTAAATGAATAAAAATAGATCACTTATCCTTATTTCGAATGATGATGGAGTAGATGCGGAAGGTATACGGCAGTTGACGGCGGCGTTACGTGATTTGGGAGACCTTGTAGTGTTTGCCCCGGATGGCCCGCGATCGGGAATGTCGTGCGCAATAACTGCGACAATGCTGGTGAAATATAATATGGTAGGGCAGGAGAAAGGCCTGACTGTTTATAGTTGTACGGGGACGCCCGTCGACTGTGTCAAACTTGCCGTTAGCGAGATATTGCCTTGTAAACCGGATTTGTTGGTGTCGGGTATTAATCATGGGGGGAATCAGGCGCTGTCGGTACATTATTCGGGAACAATGGGAGCCGCTTTCGAAGGGTGTGTGTTTGATATTCCTTCGATAGGAGTATCTATGCAGGGATACGTTCCCGGCGCAGATTTTTCCGCATCTCGCCGTTATGCGCATCTACTTGCCGTACAGATTTTAAAATACGGTTTGCCGCATGGTACATATCTGAATTTGAATATTCCTAATATCCCGGTCGTTAGAGGTCTGCGCACAGGTCGACAGACGGACGGGAAGTGGGTGCGCGAATATATCTGTGAAACGGACGAAAACGGAGCGCCCGCATATCAGCTTACGGGCGAATATGAACGAACAGGTCCTGATTACCCTGATAATGACGTAACGTTATTAGACGGTGGATATGCATCTCTCGTCCCCTGTAAACTTGACGTAACGGATTATGCGTTTATGAACGAACTGAAAAAACGAAACCCGTAAATCCGCTAATCGCTAATAAATGAAGTATTATCTCATAGCAGGTGAAGCATCGGGCGATCTGCATGCATCGAACCTAATGGCAGCATTGAAAAAAGAAGATTTGACGGCGGACTTTCGTTTTTTCGGCGGTGATATGATGCAGTCGGCAGGAGGAACGCTGGTCAGGCATTATCGTGAAATGGCATATATGGGCGTCATCCCTGTGTTGCTTCATTTGCGTACAATATTGCGGAATATGCAAACGTGTCGTAAAGATATTTGCGCATATAATCCGGATGTTGTCATATTAATCGATTATCCCGGATTTAATCTTAAAATAGCAAAATTCGTAAAAACACAACTGAACATACCGGTTTACTACTATATATCGCCTAAAATATGGGCTTGGAAAAAATATCGTATCAAATCGTTTCGCCGGTATATTGACCATATGTTTTGTATATTGCCGTTCGAAACGGAATTTTTCAAGTCGCTCCATTATCCTGTTGACTATGTAGGGAATCCGTCGGTAGATTCCGTTTCGACATTTCGCGAATCGAAAAAGAACAAGCCGGATGCATTCGTGAAAGATAACGGACTGACGGACAAACCTGTTATAGCGATACTCGCCGGAAGCCGGAAGGCGGAGATAAAGCAGAATCTTCCGACTATGTTATCGGTGGCGAAGCGGTTCCCCGGATTCCAGCCGGTCATAGCAGGCGCTCCCGGACTGACGCCGGACGATTATAAACAGATTTTAGAAAACCACAAATTACAGCGAGGACGACCGCCGGTGAGAAAATTGACGCCGGACGACTGTAGACAAGTTTTAGATAGCCAGTCGGCAACAGGCAACAAACAAGTTGTATGGGACAAGTCGGCGGCAGGCGGCGAACAGGGCGCCAAGAAGCCGACAGTCGGTGGTGAACAGAACGCCGACAAGACGGCAAGCAATGATTCCGACGTGAAAATAGTTTACGGACAAACCTATAATTTGCTGGAACATGCTTCAGTCGCATTAGTGACTTCGGGAACAGCGACGCTTGAGACGGCCTTATTCCGCGTGCCGCAAGTCGTATGTTATTATATTGGGGGTGGATGGTTAATAAATTTTGTTTTCGATCATTTTTTCCACGTTCCATATATCTCCCTTGTCAACCTGATTGCCGGGGAAGAAGTCGTACGGGAACTTTTCGGCGCAAAATTTTCCGATAGGAAAATCTACGAAGAACTTCGGCGTATAATAGAAGATAATGCGTATAAAGAAAAAATGCTGAGGGGTTATGACCGCGTGATCTCCCTGTTGGGAGATCGCGGCGCTTCCACGCGAACGGCGAAATGGATAATAAACTATTTGTCCGCCTCCCATCTGTAATTTTTATTAGAATTTCAGAATATATTTTCATGTACATTTGCGAATTTAAGATACAGGACTTTTTGTTATGATACGCCGACGATGGTTAAATATCTTTCTCAACCCACTATCTGAGCAGGTATTGTTAATGACCGATTGTTTATCGTTCAAACTCTCTCTTAAACCAAATTTCCAGTACAGGATCCGGAATGACAATTTGCCATTTTTCGGTTTCTATCAGTTCTTTCTTGATTAGCGCACGCTTAACGATGCTAACATTTGCAGACGAACCAAGTTGATACTTCTTCAAAACATCCTGAGTAGTGAACTCTTTATGAACTCCATTGATAATGGCACGTAAGAAGTTCATTTGATAGGCGGTCAGACTTTCTGTTTGTTTTTCGAACAAAGGGGTATTTTGGTCGATAATATCCTGACAGGCATCTTCGAAATTCTGATCGGTAGACACTTCCTTTGTATGAATCCATACCAGCCAAGCCAACTGCTGCACATACGACGAATGGTTATCTACCGTTCGGCAAATCTTCTCTGCCAGTTCTCTTGAAATCTGCTTTCCCGTTGCTTCGAAACGCCCGCAGATATATTCTACCCAATCAGGAGCGCTAATTTTGGACAAATAGACAGCATCACCAAATTTATATAACGGCAGGCTTTTCTTTTCAAAGAGTTCGTTCATCAGATGTTTCTTGCTGCCGAACAAACAGTAGGATACCGACTTTTGCAGTTGCCATACCGTACGCAGGCGTTTTTGAAAAGTCTTTGAATCCTTAAACTCTGCTATCTGCTGGAATTCGTCGATGCACACAACGATGCTGCACCCCTTCTTCTGTGCAATCTTCTCGGGTAGTTGAAGAATTTCATTTACATCATCACTCTTCGGGTTCAGTTCAAGCGATATGGAAAAATCAGACACAGGATCAGCCCCCAAAGAAATCTTTGGACTGATACGAGAGAGAAACAATTTTGCATTCTCCACCCACTCGTCCCACTTCGATGATGTTTGTTTAAGTACGGTAGCCGCAAAAGCATCATAAAAATCCCCTTCGCTACGGCACGAAAATATATCCAAATAGACAATCTTCAAGTTATCGGATTGAGCCAGGCGGCATACCTTCTGTACCAGCGAAGTCTTTCCCCAGCGGCGCGGTGAAATCAGCACCGTATTAACTCCATGCTGAAAGTTAGACAACAAGCGTGCCGTCTCCTTTTCTCTGTCCGTGAAGTTATCACCGGACGTGGCCACTCCAAAAATAAACGGTTTATTCTCCATAATCCTGTTACTATTTTCATGCAAAAATAAGTAATAACTCAATTACTAACAACTTTGTTACTAATAAAATTATTACATCCCCAATTCACCTCACAATTCGAAGAGTTTTAATCATGCTTGCCAACAACTGGGTTTATAATTGTTCTTCATACTCTTCGGCTGTTTTATATCCTTGTTGGGGATGGTTATCGGTAAAGGGAAAGCGTTTCACTAATTTTCCTTCTTTCAGGAGTTTCGGCAAGATTTT
>JAIRMH010000118.1 GCA_031258835.1 Tannerella sp. | reverse complement strand
CTCGATCAGGGATATTATCCCGACGGACAGTGGACGGCTCCCAGTGATGCCCAGTTGAGACGCGACATCGAATTGGGCAAAAAAGCAGGGTTCAACGGCGCTCGACTGCATCAGAAGGTGTTTGAGCAACGGTACTTTTACTGGGCCGACCGGTTGGGCTATCTCACATGGGGTGAATCGGCCAGCTGGGGAGCCAACTGGACCAATCCAATCGCCGCCCGCAATATGATTGCCGAATGGGAAGAGTGTGTCTACCGCGACTATAACGCGCCTTCGCTTGTGGCCTGGTCGCCTCTGAACGAAGCGTGGCTGGAGGATGTGGATGGCCAGCGTGCCCGCTTAACCAACGATCTGTATTTCACAACCAAACGGATGGATCGTACCCGTCCGGTAGTAAGCGCAAGCGGTGGTTATCATACCGGATTTACCGATATTTATGCGGAACATACTTACGTACAGGATCCTGTTGCGCTGTATAAACAACTTTGCGGCGGCGAAGAAGGAAAGCCTTATACTCGTCGTCCCGACAAAAGTGCTCCGTACAAGGACGAAGCCTATATGATCGACGAATTTGGCGGTATTCAATGGATAAAGGAGATGAAAGCTCCCGAAGTCAGCGACCAGAAGGCATTTTGGGGATACGGTGTTCCTCCCAAAACGCTGGAAGAATTTTATAACAGGCTGGAAGATCAGGTCAATGTGATTTTGAGTCTCGATCACATCGCGGGGTTCTGCTATACGCAAATTGTGGATGTGGAACTCGAAAAGAACGGTATTTATACCTACGACCGGAGCGAAAAGTTTGATATGGATCGTATCCACCGGATTTTCGCAAAATCGCGCGAGCAGGCGAAAGACGATGTGAAAAAGATGTTGTCGGAAAGAGAACCAGAAAAAAAGGAGTGATTTTATATTTGCGCAGGTGAATTTAAATCACGAATGAATAATAGTTTATTGTTAAATTTTAAATTTTTCAAACATGAAAAAGTGGACGTTTTTAATTTTATGTGTTCTCCTGTCAACAGGAGGAGTGTTGGCGCAACTCGCACAGAATGCGGGCGGTACTTTGGTATCCTTGTTGCCGGATGGTGTAACAGCGAACATTGAGACCACTCAGAAAAAAACCAAGGCTAAAAACTTGGTAGTGGCCGGTGAAGTGTCGAAAGGCTACAAGGCTTTTTTCGCAGCATCGGATGCAACTCATGGGGAAGAACTGTGGGTAACGGATGGGACGACCGCCGGCACTCGGCTGGTAAAGGACATTAAGCCGGGTGGAGCAGGTTCGGACATTAACTGGATAGCTCGTTTTAACGACAAGGTTGTTTTCGCTGCCGATGACGGAACAAATGGTATGGAATTGTGGATTTCGGATGGGACGGGAGACGGAACTTATTTGGTGAAAGCAATCCATGAATTGGGCGATGGTTCCAATCCGAACGCATTTACGCAAATAAACGAAACTCAGTTTGTGTTTAGGGCCAGGAACATCGACAGTGAAGTGCTTGAATCCGGATCCGCAGCCGGAGCACAGCAATATTGGTTGTGGATCAGCGATGGAACGGAAGCCGGAACGGAATTGCTTTATGACTGCGACACGCGGTGGACCGGTCAAGACGCCGGCACTTATCATTATCACTGGATGAGAGTTGGTAGAAAAGTATTCTTTAAGGCGGATTTTAAGGAAGGTATTCTCAAAGGCGAAGAGCTTTGGGTAACCGATGGAACCAGAGCCGGCACGCGGATGGTGAAGGACATCAATTGGGAAGTGATGAACCCTACGACACCCGGAGACGGAAAGACTCGCAATTCGGCGATCGACCAAATGGTTAACTTCTACAACGAGAAGTTATTTTTCAAAGCATGGACGCCCGATACGGGAAACGAACCCTGGGCAAGCGATGGAACGGAAGAAGGGACTTATATGATTTCCGATACGGATCCGACTAAAAACGATGCCGGAATTGGAAATGGCGGTAACGTTACGGAAGTAGCTCAATATCCTTACGACGGCAAAGTGTATGGACGGGGATGGTATACCGAAAATGGCACGATACATCTTGGAGCTACGAACCTGAACAAAGACGATTTCACCGTTTTGATAGTAAATAAAACGCCCTTCTCGGAAACGACAGAGCGGAACGCATGGCCCGATCCGGGAGTAACTTTCGATGGTGTTTATATGTTTTGCGCCATGTCGGGCAACAATACAGCATTGGATTACAACAAAGGCGGTGAACTGCATTATACCGACGGAACAAATATTTATGTACAGTCGGACTTGGGACCGGGAGCGGCAGGAAGCAACTGGCTAAAAGAACTGACGGTATCGGGCGGAAGCGCCTACTGGTGGACCGAAAATGCTCCGAACTCAGGACAATTGCAAAAACTGTTCCGGATCAACAATAAAGAACAGTTCCCTGTACAGGTGAGCGATTTCGATCCTGCCGGCGATAAGATCCACACGTTGCGCAACTTGGGCGGCAGCCTCATTTTTGCCAGAGGAACTACTACTGAAAATTTAGGCCTCTATTGCTACAATTACCACAAAGAAGGGTACGATGGCAAAACAGACGCCGGCGACATGGATATCGAATATAGAACCCGGGCGGAAATACCCAACAGTATTAAATCCGTATCGGCGTCTGTCAAATTTACTATTTTCCCCAACCCGGCTACCGATAAATTCAGTTTCAATGTGGAAGGAAAAGTGATTGATGTGAAAATTTATGATCTTACCGGACGTTTGGTGAAAACGGAATTACAACCGGCAGGCAATTCGATAAATGTAAGTTCTCTTCAGAAGGGTATTTATCAAGTGTTGATCACAAGCGAGAAAAATAATTATAACTCAAGTTTGATTATTAAATAAGCGGCAATCCCGTACAAGATGTTTCATCGGAATACCACCCGGTGAAACATCTTGTTCGGTTTTCACAGAGAAACTATTTGTTTAATACATGCAGGCATATAAACTTAAATGTAATACAGATGATTAAATATAAATTTTTCCGAATGGTGTTCGGTTTCGTTGCTCTGTTCTACTCCCTGATTTCCTATGGACAAAACACAATTTCAGTAACCGGAAGCGTATTGGACAGCGAGAATCGGGAACCGCTCATTGGGGTTACTGTGATAGAAAAAGGGACAGGAAACGGCACGGCAACCGATCATGACGGGAAATTCACTTTGAGGACAGCCACCAATGCTACGTTGACTTTCAGTTATTTGGGCTATACAGCCAGGGAAGCAAACGTTGGCAAGGGGGGAGAAATAGTCGTACTAATGGAAGAACAAACCCGGTCATTAGACGAATTAGTTGTTATCGGATATGGCGTTCAGAAGAAAAGTGATCTCACCGGTTCCATCTCTTCCATTTCGGGTAACGATGTAAACGACGTGCCCGTGGCGTCTGTTTTACAGGCATTGCAGGGAAAAGCGGCCGGCGTAACCGTTATTCAGAATACCGGCGCCCCCGGAAGTACTACAACCATTAAAGTCAGGGGAACCGGGACCATCAACGACGCCGACCCACTCTATGTGGTAGATGGTTTCATTGTTGATGGAATTGATCATCTCAATCCGAACGATATTGCCAATGTCGAAATATTTAAGGATGCCGCTTCAAGTTCCATCTACGGTGCACGTGGCGCTAATGGAATTGTGGCAATAACGACCAAAAGCGGCGAAAAAGCAGGCACTAAAATTACATTCGACAGCTATGTGGGATTTTCCACTCCCTGGAAAACAATCCCTGTGTTAGACATAGGACAATATGCGCTTATGCAGGACTATATCAACGGGACCACTTTGTATTCCGTTGATGGCCAACTCTACTATTCCAAAGACCCTGTTACGCAGGAACTCTATTATAACGAACGCAAATTCAGTGATATTGATACAATCAGGCGCAATTCGCCTGCTAACTGGTGGGATGCTATTACCCGGACGGGAATCCGGCAACAATATAATCTCACTATTTCCGGAGGAAATGAAAAAAACAAATATTTAGTCAGCGGAAGTTATTATGATGATAAAGGAATTGTAAATACCTCAGAATATAATCGTTTCAACACGCGCGTGAACCTGAACAGCGAACTGGCAACATGGTTGCAATTTGTCGCCAATATGTCGTATGCCTGGGAAAACAAGGAGAGTGTGCCCGAAGGTCAAAACAGCGTTTTGAAGCGCGCTTTGTATCAAAGTCCAATGGTATTTACATATAACGAAAGAGGCTACTGGAATGAAAGTCATCCGCTGGCTGTTTTGGATCGCAATCATGACAATACGACACGGCATCGTTTGGACGCAAATATGAGTCTGAATGCAAAAATAGGCGAGCTTCTGAACTACCAATTTAAAATATCCGATTACATTGTGCCGGAAACAAGATCCCAATTTACCGAAATAAACAAGTTGGATGAAGACTTTGTGATGACTGACCTTAATACGATTTACAAACGTCAGAATCTAACTAATAAATGGGAAATGAATAATCTGTTAACATTTGCATGGAACAATGAGACACATGATATTACCGTATTGGCAGGCCAAACAATAGAAGGCTACAAAAATAGTTTTCAGGAATCGACTAAAAAAGGTACAGCAAGCAACGAATCCGAATTGTGGTATTTGACCAGCGGCTATACCGGGGATAAAACCTACGGATATGACCGTGAGTGGACAGCGGTAGGATTTGTGGGACGAATCAATTATAATCTCCTCGACCGTTATTTATTTCAGGCCAATTTTCGCGCCGATGCTTCGTCGGTTTTCTCGGAGAAAAACCGCTGGGGTTATTTCCCCTCTCTTTCTTTCGGGTGGAAGTTTATTTCCGAACCTTTTATGCAAAACCAGCATTTGATTTCTTTCGGTAAGCTCCGCGTAGGATGGGGACAATTGGGAAACAATCGAATTGACGAAATGGCCCGCTATACACTCTTGAATACACAGTATAATTATCCCCTCGGTGAGGGTAGTCATATTCTTTATCCCGGAATTACCGCCACTTCGCTCGGTAATCCGGATATCCGTTGGGAAAAGACAGAAACCGCTAATATAGGTATTGATCTTGGCTTTTTCAGAAACAGTCTGGATTTCAGTGCGGAGGTATTTAACAGAGAAACCACAGACATGTTGTTGCGTGTGCCCGTACCCATATCCGCAGGGCTTGACGATGCTCCGATGGTCAATGCCGGATCCGTTCGCAACCGGGGAATAGAATTCAGTTTCAATTATAAAAACAAAATCAACAAATTCCGGTACGAGTTGGGATTGAATGTCAGCTATATCAAGAATGAAGTAACAAGCCTGGGAACCGGCAATGAGCCGGTGTGGGGAGGTTGGCTGAACGAAGAGAACATCAATGATTTTGTAACGAAAACAGAAGTAGGCCGACCTATCGGCAGTTTTTACGGTTATGTAACAGATGGCATCTTCAATACCGAAGAAGAAATAAAAGCCAGCGCACAATACGACTACGGCAAGAACGACTTTGAGCAAACCACCCGTCCCGGCGATTTCCGCTTTGTCGACCTGAACAAAGATGGACAAATTACGGCCGAAGACCGGACGTATCTGGGGTCGCCAATGCCCGATTTTATTTTTGGTGTTCCTTTGTCATTCGGGTACAGAAACTTCGATTTAACTGTTTTCTTTCAGGGACAAACCGGAAACAAAGTGTTCAATGTGATGGATTATTATCTGAACAATGCTGCATCAAGCTATAATCTGTATGCAGACGTTCGAGAAAAGCAGTGGTCGGGACAGTTACGGGAAGACAGGGCATTTTTACCGCTAAACCTGAATGGTTCCATACCTGACCTTCGTAATTCGGATTTGAATCGCAATTTCAGAGCCTCGGATTTCATGTTGCAGGACGGCTCTTACATTCGCTTGAAAGAATTGAGACTAACCTATAATTTTGATAAAAAAATCTGCTCCAAGTTCTTCGTGCAGGATTTATCTATGTTCGTCGGCGCCTATAACTTACTAACGTTCACGAAATACAATGGTTTCGATCCTGAAATAGGCAAATTAGCAGGAACCGAAGACAATAACATAAACATGGGTATCGACCATGGAACTTATCCTCAATCGCGTACCGTAACGATAGGATTGAGAATAACTTTGTAATCTTTAAAATACAGCAAATATGAATAAGATTTTTTTCAAAATACTGACATTCGGTCTTGCATCACTATGCACATCGGGATGCACTGATTTTTTGGATAAAGAGGTGTTGGGATTCTCAACCGATGAAAATTTTTATGACACCCGCTATAAATTGCAGGCCGCTCTGAATGCGACTTACGATGTATTGCAGATGAATCTTTTTAACGAATGTGAATGGCGTTTCGGAGAAGCCTGTGCCGACGACGTATGGGGTGCTGAAGAAGGATTGGAAAGTCAGATGGGACAATTAGTCAATTTCAGGTTTACTCCCTCCAATACATGGATACGCGACAGATATTCCATCAATTACATAGGTGTCCATCGGGCAAATCAGGTAATAGCCAATGCCCGAAATGTGGGAATAGCTGATAACGAGTATGCTTCGTATAGAAACATACGTGAAATATTGGGGCAAGCCAAATTTCTAAGAGCATTCTTCTATTTCAATTTAGTGAAAACATTTGGTGGCGTACCCATCCGTCCTGAAGTGGAAACGGTAGATAATCTGGTTATTCCACGCAGTACGGCAGCAGAAGTATATGCCTATATCGAAAAAGACTTGAGGGAAGCGGCCATCATGTTACCGTCAAGATATACTGGCGTAGATGCAGGAAAAATCGGCGAAGGCACTGCTGTGGCCTTGCTGATGAAAGTATTAATGTATCAGGCGACTCCAGGGAAAAAATCCGGCAAATGGGAAGAAATGGTGCGTTTAGGCGAATTTTTCATTGACGGCCGGTCGATGACTTACGGCGAGATACTTAAATACGACGACGCGCAGGAAGATTGGGAGAATCTCCGTAAACGCCTTTGGTTTAAACCACGGGAAGTAAATATGGAAACAGACCCCTACGAAACGGTAAATACGCAACTTATGTCCTTACAAACTGCCTACTCGCTGGAATATAAGGACTACAATGGAAACGATATCGGATATCTCGAACAATTTTTCTTGGCGGGAGAATTTTGCAGAGGTTCCGTTTTTGAAGTCGTATTCAAAGAATCAGCCGACGGTTCTACCAACGACACCAATGAAGGAACACCCATTTATACCAATCATTACTCCTCTTCGCCTCAAATATGGTGTAGAGACGAAATTATACAGTCGCTGTTTGGGAGCACCGATCCGCGCAGACGTTTTATGATTGGTCATCATGAATTTGCTCCGGATGGTGAGACAAACGAATCTCCACCAACAACTTATATGTCTTTGAAATGGTACACGCCAATAAAAGAGCGTCCACAATATAGCGGTGATAACGGCAAAAACAGGCGTGTGATACGTTTTGCAGATGTGGTTTTAATGTATGCTGAAGCGTTAAATGAATGTGGTTTCGGCGCACGGGCTTTGACGGAATTAAATAAAAACAAGTCGTTGGCAAATACGATTAGCGGCAGTTCGACGCTTTATCCTGCAGGAGGGTATGGACAGATGCGCGACAACATATGGGCAGAACGACGTCTTGAATTTTGTTTTGAATGGGACCGTTTCTTCGACTTAGTACGGCAAAAAAGAGCGGCAACCGTTCTTAAAGCCTACGGTGCAAGTCGTGTAAACAAACGCGGTTATTATTTTCGTGAAGGTGTGAATGAAATTTTCCCCATTCCTCAACGTGAAATAGATATATCCAATGGCGTGGTAACACAAAATCCCGGATATTAATTAAGGCAAGTAATATTTTCAAAAATGATACACATGAAAAAAATATTAACGACAATAGCAGGAATAAGCGCCTTTTTATTGGTCTCTTCTTGTGAAGAAATAATTAAAACGCCTCAGTTGGAAGCAAGCATCAATAAAAATTTACTCACAGTTCATGAATCAATGGTCATTGATTTTGCCGGCAGCATGGCGGACAATATAGTGGTTTATCCTGGCGATGATATGCAAAATTATGATCTTCGCGACCAAAGCAATACCGGATTGGTGGTGAATAAAAAATTGTTTACGTATTCATATCGGGTGCCGGGCACGTATAAGATAGTCTGTTTGGCATCAACTTCCGGCGATATGGCTACAAATTTGAGATTCGACACTTGCTCATTTACCGTGAACGTCATTGACGACCAGACTGAAATAGACCGAATCTCTTGCTCTCTACTCTACCGTGATGAAGTATTTGCCGAAAAACATGCCAATGATGAATGGTTGATGGTATTGCCACGAAGCATTATCTACAATAACAGAGAACAAAACATATCGCTTTCCCAGCGATTGCATTTCTACATTCAGTCCGACTCGACAAAAGTATCAATCAATGGGAACGATTTTTCTGCTACGACTGCCTATAACTTATCTTCTCCGGTGGCTATTTCGGTAAAATCTGATTTCGGAACCGAGCGTTCCTATAAATTATACACTATCAATTACCCGAGATTCAGCACATTCAAATTACTTGGCGTCAGCGGAACTTCGGAGCTAAATTCCTTTAATTACGGCACATACGTTATGAATGTAACTTTACCCTTAGGAACGAATGTAAGTAGTCTTGTTCCCGAATTTACTACCTATTCGCCGTCGGAGAAAGTTTATATTGAGAACACGGAACAAATATCGGGTACTTCAACAGTTGATTTTACACAAGAGGTTACCTATCGTTTGGTATCAACTTCACCCGATAAACCGGATATGCAGGCTGAATCGACAGTTGTAGTGAAGATTGGTTTTCAATGAAAAGAGTGATTTCCAGACAGTCATTGAAGGAGAAAATTTGCCGGATTTTATTTCCGATGTGCCTGTCCGACGCAATCAAGCGTGTCCCTTTGTCCGATTCGGCAGGGGAACATTCGATGCAGGTTTTGCGACACAGCAAGGATGTCATAGCCGTCAGATTAAGAGCTGTAGCCCTGTGTTATTGATATTTACCGTATTCATAAGTTTTAAAAATTATAGATAGATGAAAAAGATTGCATTTACATTCCTGTTGGCAGGTTTAACGATTATATCTGTTCAAGGACAAACTTGGACAAATCCCCTGTCGCTGAACGGGGAGTGGGAAGGAAGCTCTGGTTGGGGTGCTCGTCAGATGTACGGCATCGGCGACCCCTATGTTATGAAATACAGAGGCATTTATTACCTCTATTGCAGTACCAGAGACAATAACATTGGCGTCAAATGCTGGTCGACCAAAGATTTTATCACCTGGTCGAATGCCATCACTTGCTCCTCGGACGCAATCACCAAATCAGCTTATGCGCCGGAAGTGGTTTATTGGAACGGGAAATTCTACATGTACACCTCCCCTGCGGGAAACGGGCACTACGTCCTGGAAAGCGACAGTCCCACAGGACCATTTACTCGTGTTACTGGAAATGTCGGAAAAGGTATCGACGGTTCGGTATTTATCGAAGACAACGGAAATTGGTATTTCTATCATACCGGAAGTAACAGAATTATGGGATGTTCAATGCCAAACCCTACAAGCATGGGGACAAGCTACGGCACGGGGGTAAGCATAAACAACGGATGGACGGAAGGACCTACCGTGATAAAAAGAGAGGGCATCTATTAT
>JAIRMH010000003.1 GCA_031258835.1 Tannerella sp. | reverse complement strand
AGCTTACGCGATGCTGTTGATTGAGAGTGAGATGCCTGTCAATAAAGTGTCATCCTGCATGCATGTGACAGCCCCCCGTGTGTGGCGGGTATTTGATTATTGGATTGAACGGGCGGTTTCCGGGGATGACTTAACCGAAGTAACAGAAGTGGGTATGGATATTTGCCGACCTGTCCACCCGTCGGGTCATTCATGCCTGTGAGGGCAAAGATGCATCTACGGTAGAGAGTTTCGTTGAATCTCTTGAAGAAAAAGGCGGTAAGAAAGAAGCTATAGAAGTTGTCAGCATGGATATGTCACCGGCCTTTTATTTTGTTGCATTTGGTGGTTGACTTGCGACCGATAACCGGATACCTTCGCTGTGCGAACCTAATTCGGGTGCATACATGCACTGAAATGTCGTTATTCCGTTTGAGAAATCGCCGGCGTGCGACACGCGCAGGTCATATTCAAACACATATACGCCTTTGGGTAGAGAGTGGATAAAAAAGTTTATGGAAGCGTCTTTCACGCTCTCGTAGTACCATAGTCCGTCCTGATAGCGACTTCCCGAACGTGTACTTACAGGTTCGAGACCTGCGGCTCGCATGTCTTTCAAGTGGACGTATTCGTAATCGCGGTCGACGCGTAATTCCATTCTTACACGGACGAGGTCGCCGACTTTTAGCCTGTCGCTTTCGGTCATAGGCTGCAGCGTCTCGCCCTTGCTTGTGAGCGTTCGCAGAAACAATTGTTTCTTCATCTTAAGGTTCGTTTCCGCCATTGTAATTTTATCCAGTCGTTCGAAATACTGCCAGTACATTCCTCCCCAGGCAATCCCGTCTCCATTCGGATTTTTCACATTCAGATTGCCCAACGAAGCGATGATATCGCTACCCTGCCAGCTTGTTCTCACGTAGCCTGTGCCCGGTTCGGGTTTTATTTGTTCTTTCGCTACTACTGCCAGCGGCTTACCGGCTAACTTTACCTCTATCAACGTTGATTCGTCCGACAAATTACTGCCCGTCATCAATAACGCGTAAATCGCCTCCGACGTTGCTTTGGTCGTTTTCCAGTCGTTCGTCTGCTTATTGCGAAGCAGCCATATTTTCATTTCCTCGACCGCATCTCTGTCCGAAGCGACTTCGTCGAACGCTTCAATAAGCATCGCTTGTGTCTCTACCGGAGCCTGATACCAGAAATAACCGGCGACATTATCCTTCCAATACATCCCCAGTTCCTCAGACTGTTGCGCATATTC
The DNA here is from genome assembly GCA_031258835.1 of Tannerella sp. Classification (GTDB taxonomy): domain Bacteria; phylum Bacteroidota; class Bacteroidia; order Bacteroidales; family Tannerellaceae; genus Tannerella. Next base: position 5,504 of record JAIRMH010000003.1, on the reverse strand, counting down.
TTTAAGCGAACGGATCACCGCCGCCGCTATCTCTGTCCGACTATTCCGATGCAACACAAGCGCAGCCATCGCTTTATCATATGTAGAGAAACTTTTCCAGAATCGCCCGGCTTGTTCCAGATAAAAGTCAAATGCCTCTTTCTGTTTCCCGGAAGGCTGGTGTCCGCTAAAGCTACAAGCATACAAATAATGTAACTGCAGAGAACTTATATGCTGTTCTTCCAGATTCGATTTTCTGTCAATCAAAACTTCATGATCATTCAACACTTCTTTATCAAGAAAAGATAAGCCCCGCTCCATCATTTGGGTGGCATCGGCAGAGTGATTCGCCTGTACAGCGTCCAACTTCTCAAGATGAGCCATGCCTGCCACAATATGCTGCGTAATATACCGGTTCGAAAGCTGTCCTTCGAACCAGGGGAAACCACCGTCGCTATTTTGTATATTTTTCAGTTTGTTGAATGTCCGGCTCATTTCGCTGCTCATACGGTTCAAGTCGAACAACAGGCCGATACGTTTTTTGCGTTCCGTTTCGTTTTTAGCCTGTGCCAACCAGGGTGTCTCTTCGAGTACGATTTGTTTCAACTCCCGGTTTTTCTCCATATTCGACATCAACGCCTCGCTGCCGAACGTTTTCCATAAATCGAAAACCTGTCGGATACGGGGCATTTTGTTCACGATCGTCGTAGCAAGCATGTTGGCATAGTAACGAGAAAACGTTTGTTCGGCACATTCGTAAGGATATTCCATGATGTACGGCAACGCTTGTACGGCATACCAGGCCGGTGCCGACGTAAATTCCAGCGTCAGGCGATGGTGACGCAGCGTCGTTGATCTGTTGTTTACAAATCTGTCGAACAACAGATTCTTTTCTTTCCCGGCGCGGATGCTGAAAGGAAGTGTTTCCGTCACAAGCATGGAGTTAGTCAGCACAGGGAGCGTTTTTTCTTCTCCGTCGGCATGTGTACCTGCCTGTGCCGTAACCTTATACGTGATTGCCCGGAGGCCTTCGGGAATCGCAAGTTCCCAGCGAAGGCCGGCGCTTTCTCCCGTTTTTACGCTGAATCCGGGCATTTTCTCCGATTGTATAATCGCATCCACCGGTTGCATCGTCTCCGCATCATACAAACGTAGCATCGCCTGTCCGCTAAGTTCGGATTCCGTCAGGTTATTTATTTTAGCGGTAAACACGATTATGTCGTTTTCACGGAAGAATCGCGGTGGGTTAGCGCTTATGGCAACTTGCTTTCGTGTAATAAGTTCGTTTGTGTACGAGCCGATTTTAAAATCTTTCGTATGAGCGAAACTCAACAGCCTCCAACGTGTAAGCGCTTCGGGAATTGTAAATTCAATAAGGGTCTCGCCTTGTTCGTTCGTGCGCAAATTCGGATAGAAAAACGCTGTTTCCTCGAAGTTTGTTCGCGTTTGCACGGCTGCGAGGGAGGCATCCAAGGCTGCCTGCCCACCGCCCAAAGCCATCTGTCCTTTTCCCGGTGTGGCTTCATGCAGAACATCCTGTTCTGCGGCAGGCGCGGCTACATCTTGCTCCTGCCGTCCAAAGCCGGCCGTAACGACATCGTTTGCAGACACCATTTGCGCCTCTGCCACGAGGAGTCCACGTCTCGCACCTCCGCTCAAGTTCCGACCTTTAAGCATAACATGCCCATACGATGCCGAATTAGTATAAAAGGCGCTAAGGTAACTCCTGTCAAACCAGTTTATGTCGGTAAGAAAAACCGGAGGCTTAACGGTGGCCACCGGAACATTATTATACATTTCCGATTTTGCATATTTCTCAATCGCATTGTAATTCCACTGGTACAGATGCGTATTCATATGCTGAAAATAAATGGCGGAGACATCCGGCCAGCGGTGCCGGCTGAACTCATCTAACGAAGCGTCATATAAAGATGCGACAATCTCTGCCGTTTCACGATCTCCCTTTTTATCGCTCACTTTCATAGTCCATGTTTCATTTTCTCCCGGTAATAATTTATCGCGGAACGTAGCAAGTTCCACATCTAACATTTTATTTGTATAAAGAACAGTTACGGGTACGACCGCCGAATACTTCCGGTTATTCTGAATCATGCTGAACTGTAAGGCAAAACCGCCACGATGCGATTCCCCGACAGGATAAGTGACGGCAGACGGCGTCGTACCGGTTTTTATCCATTTAGCATCCACAATCCGGTCTTTGTGTATCAGTTCACAATAGACATACGTATTTTCCGCGCCTCCGGCTACCATAAATTCCGCATTTTCTCCCGGTTCTACCGTCGTTTTCACACTCTTTATCCATTTGTCCATGTCGTCTATCTTTTCAAGTTTATCGCCCGACAGGTAAACATAGCGGATATTTTCAACGACAACGCCTTTCCTGTTATCTGCCGTAAGTTTTATTTTATAATACCCCGACTGTTTTAACGATGTCAAATCCAGTTTTTTATTATTCTCCGTTTCGATCGCATATTGGGCGATCGTTCCTAGCTCTTCAAAGTTAGCAGGATTAAGTTCATCGCCATAAGCATCGAACGGGAAATATTTTCGGAACTCGTTTTCTGGAATCGTGTAAACATCTATTCGTTCGTTTTTCCAGATCCGGTTTCGCAGGATGCCGGCAGGTCGCTTAAGCGATATGATTTCCACCCGTACGGACGCGGGCGTGAAGTCGCCATTCAGGTTTGTCGTTTCAACCGTGTAGTCGTTCAGTTTGCCGGATGAAACTTCGTCCGGCAGATTCGTATTCACAAGCAACGGTTTGTTCCCTACCTGTACGTCCACCGATGCGCTACGTGTTTCGCCGTTAACATCCGTCACATCTGCCGTAACCGTGTAGGTATAAATTATCCGGTCGTCCTTCACATCGTCGGCCAATGCCTTAAATTCGATTGAAAAATCGCCCTTCTCATCCGTTTTAAGAACGCCCGAAGCTATTTCCCTGTTTTTATTGTTGATCGGCGGATACCATCTGTAAAGATAACGATTCTTTACGCTCCGGACAACCCTGTACCGAACATCTGCATGATCTATCGCATATCCGGCCAGCGCTTTTGCATTTGCAGTCATTTCTACCTGTTCGTTAAGTGCAAAATTACCTCCTACAGGATTAAATTTTACTTCGAACGTCGGACGCTTATATTCTTCCACTCGTATGGCAACAGTGGCAAAATCGGAACATTCAATCGTCATATGTCCGTTCAGCAGACCCTGCGGAATCGTAAAATTACCGTCTACGCTACCGAAATCATTCGAGGTAAGCGTTTTTTCCGCAATAATTTGCCGGTTAACATCCCGAAACCGTATATTTACTGTTTTCCCGCAAAGCAATGTCCGGTTGCCGTCTGTCATGTTACAAAACAAAATCGCCTTGAAATAAACCGTCTGTCCTGGCCGGTAGATGGAACGGTCGGTAAATAAAACGGCGTTGTCGTAATCCTTATCCGTATAATGTCGCCAGTCATATGAAATATTGAATACCAGCAATTTATCATTATTATATGTTACATCATAGTAGTTTGGGACATGATATTCGCTCTTTTTTGCACTTTTTGCCATGCCGTTTTCATCACTGATAAATGACGAATATTTATCAGTATCGTTATACATTGTTATTTTAGCTCCGGGCGCAGGTTCTCCGGTTTCCCGATTCGTAACCATGACGGTTGTGACGCCGTCCGCAGTACGGTCGTAAGCCGCCAGGGACGACGCCTGAATAAAAACGGATGTCCACACATCATACGATAGCGGCGGATATTCCGTATCGGCAAACAAAATCAGATACAACCCTTTTTCCAGAGGGTCTATTTTGATTTCTGTCGTATAATATTGAAAGTCGGACGATTCGGGAAGTTTTATTTGTTTTCGTTCAGGCTCTTTTCGTAAGGAACTTATAAAATCGGATATGTTCCTGTATTTCCGATCATGGCGGCCGCTTGTACGCATATAATCAAGCGCTTCCTGCTCCGATAATTTATATGTTATCTGATATAAAGCGTTCATGTTCCGGTATTTCAACAGTGCCAAAAACGGTTTGTCCGAAAGTTGCGATTCTTCCACACGTAAATTCATTTCTTTTTTCCGGACAGCATCCTTCAACGCTTTCAGGTTTTCGTCCGGTTGACCGGGATATTCATTTTCAATCTGCTCACAAATATGATAAGCTTTCACATAACCAGCTTTATTTTCCTCCGTTTTATCGTTCCTCCATGCGTCGCCCTTAAGCAAATAAAAATTACCGAGTTGAAGCAAAACCTGTACATTGCGAGTATATGCTTTATACGTTTTGCCCATTTCTATCAGCGCATTTTCATACAATTTGTCATTATCGGCATATATTCCTTTGTCGCGTAAGAAAGCGATACGGCGCAAGTCTACATCGATCAGCGCCGCCACGTCGTCATTTGCCTGTCCGCCCCATGCGCCGTAATTGGATTTCTTGATATGAAAACGCAGCAGTTCCTGATATATTTCCAGCGACAAATATGCGGGCGAAAGTGAATCTGCCGTTTGGATATCCGACGTTGCAAATTCCCGCGCATCAGCAAAATAAGAGGGATCATTTATGACGAAAACCTGCTGCGGCAGGGAATGGACATTAAAACTCGAGGAGAAATAGGCCAACGCCCTCTTTGCCAGCAAGTCGTATAATGACAGCTGATAAGCGGTATCGTATCCTTCGAGCAGGATATCCCCAAAATTACCAATCGGTTCGTTTTGTAAAGTCTTACGGTCGTACAGCGAAAGGCGATAATATCTGACCGCCTCTTCTGACAGGCGGCGCGCATCCCAGGTATGAACATCATCCACATCAGTCATGACACTTGTACGCCGGTTTATTACCCATCCATTCTGAATGTAATATTCTTCATACATTTGCGCAATCATCGAATAAACGATCGATTTTGCCGGCTGGGGTAACATTTCCGCATCTTTTTTGAGCGTTCGGAAAATCTCGTTCGCGCCTTCGTCGTTTTCTTCGATGATACCCATGCTGTTTATCCGGAAAATAAGGGCTTTTATCAACTGTCCGCAGTTTTTTTCCGACAGCGCCTCCCGGTAAATTGCGTCAACTTTGGTAAGCATCGACTGCGGCAATCCTTGTCGACGCAGCTGTTCGATTTCCGCCCATTCTTTTACATACTTATTCATATCGTTTTTCACAATTGATTTGTTTTGCGACACACAGGCGTTCACGAAAACCGCCCCTATTATTATAATATAAAATATTTTTCTCATACTTACATTTTTTAATGTCACTACAAACGTAAGTAAAAATTCCGATATACAATCAAGAATAAAGACTTTTCATCTCAAAAAAAAAGATTTAGCCTTTCCCCTGTAAATTTTGCCGAACATTTTTATCGGTCTGTGTGGAATGTCGAAGCTGGATCTCCGCAAGTTTCTGTTTCGTGTTAAGTGGAAAATCGCCCTGCATCACCCAAGTGTAATAACCTTGATCTTTTTCCAGTACATCTTTGACTAACGATCCTTTATACTTGCCG
>JAIRMH010000275.1 GCA_031258835.1 Tannerella sp. | reverse complement strand
AAAATCCTGACTGAGCGCGAGCGTAAATTTACCCTTAAATTCCTGATTCGAACGGGTTCCCAGACGGTTAATCATCACATAGGGCGAGATCAGGCTGCCCGACCCTCCCAAGGCTGGATACTGTCCATTGGAATATACGGTCGGCAGGCGCAAAGGCGTAAGATTCGCCTGGGCAGACCAGATATAATCGGTACTGGCCACCCCCGGATTATTATGGATCGACAGGAATCCGTCCGTACCGAAAAATATATCCGTTGTCGGGGACAGCTGCAGATCGATATTCGCCCGGTAGGTATAAGTGTTATAGCCTACATTGGAGGCATACGGACTGTTTTTTCCCACTTTATAGGCCGCCGTTTCGTTGCTTCCGCCCAACGATATGAAATACTTTGCCGCCGTCGCGCCGCCACGTGCGCTGACATAATAACTCTGCCGGAAGAAATTCCGGTTCAACACCTCATCCTGCCAACTCACGTCGGGATACAGATCCCGGTCCGTCCCGTCCTGGATGATATCCAGTTCCCGATCGCTATAAATAGGCGACTCGTTGCGCAATACCGATGCCTCGTTCGCCAGGAGGGCATAATCGTAGGCTCGCAGGTATTCGGGGATACGTCCCAGATGGGAGAGCGTATAGTTCACACGCCCGGTAATCGTCAGTTTGCCCTCCGTTCCCCTCTTGGTCGTTACCAGCACAACGCCGTTTGCGCCCCTCACCCCGTATACCGCCGTTGCCGAAGCATCTTTCAGAATGGAGAAACTCTCGATATCGGCCGGGTCGAGGCTGTTCAGGTTGCCTTCCAGCCCGTCGACCAGCACCAGTGCACCGCTGTTATAGCCGAACGTGCCGATACCCCGGATCCAGAAATCCGCTATGTTCTTGCCCGGTTCGCCGCTTGTCTGCATGGATATAACGCCTGCTACACGGCCGCCCAGCAAGTTCTGTACCGACGTGGCCGGCACCTGCAGATCGGCAACGTCTACACTTGTGATGGCCGCACGGTTGATATTTTGCGCTGAGTTCCGAGCGCCGTAACCATTACCTCGTCCAGTTCTACAGAAGGGTTCTTAAAGCGTATTTCCACATTGTTTTTTGCTTCGGTCACTAAGTATTCCTCATTTTCATATCCTATGTAAGAAAACACCAGCACATCGCCCTTCGAGGCCCGGATACTGAATTTACCGTCCGCATCGCTTGATGTTCCGATCGTGATCTTGTTTTTGTGATATATGGAAACGCCCGGTAACGTCTCCCCCGTTTCATCATATACGGTTCCCTCTATCTGGAACGCGCCTTGCTGCGCAAAGGCCTGTTCGTGAAAAAAGGCCGTGCAGACGGCGCATACAATAATGATTATTATCTGTTTCATTCGAAATTTGGTTTTAGATTATTATTAATTGATAGATAGTTTCCTTACCCGGTTATTCCCGTTATCCGCCACATAAACCGAACCGTCCTGAGCGATGCCGACGCCACGCGGATTGCGGAAGAGGGCTTCCTGCCTGCCGCCGTCTTTCCAGCCGGTCGTACCGGGCATACCCAGCACCGTTTCGACCATCAACTCGGGCGTAATGCGGCGGATGCAGTGGTTATCACTGTCGGCCACATACATATTGCCGTCGTTGTCGCAAAATATCTGCGAGGGATTGCGGAACTGGGCAATACTGATCTCACCGTCGCGGTGTCCGCCGCTGGAAATCGGCGACGTCAACCGTTGGATGGTACTTGCAGGATCCGGATCGTTTATGTCCAGACTGAAAATACTGTTGGCATACCCTTCCCCGCCGTTGCTCCACATGGCAATGAAAAGAATCCCCGGATAGAGTGGATTGAACGTCATCCCGTAACTGTCGCCTTGCGGAGTAGTGGTGACGATGTCCAGATCGAAGGTCTGCGGATTGATTTTCACCACCTGTCCGTAATAATAGCGGGTGTAAATGTATCCGTCGGTGGGATTCACCACCATACAGTGTTTCCATCCGTTATCCGGTCGCGGGACGCCTTCCGGCCAGCGTGCTTCCCGGATCCGCGGCGCCCACAGTTCCTGCGGGTCGAGCGAATAGTAGGAGCCTATCGTGGTTTCGGTGGAAAGGGTGATAGCGCCTGTTTCGGGGTCTGCCGCCGGAACATTTACGGTAACATCCATGGCAATCGCAATCAATTCGTTGTTTCTCTCATCAATCCGGCAAATGTGCGTATGACCGTCAGGATCTATGTTCCGGGTTGCAACAAAAACGTTATCATCTTTATCCACGCAAATATAGCGCGGCGCGAACTGACTGTTCGATAAATCGCCATCGCGGAAGTCGGGAGTTCCGTTGCCGGCTATCGTCGTTACGGAAACCGAAGTAAAATAGTAGAACGGGTCGGGATAGATCAACGAATCGTTACCGACCACGACCGATATCACGCACGTATCTCCCGGCAAACGCGGCGCCTGCACATACATGCGCTTCCCCGTGGAGCCGATGACAGCTGCCGGACGGTGGTTGAAATAGACCTTGACGTCTTCGACATTGATCGGCAAGTTTTCCCCGATCAGCATCACCTTTTCCTGGTATACACCCGAATCAGGATAAAAGGAAATCAGCATAGTCGGTTTCGCGGGATCGTATGCATAATACGGATCCTCACTCTCGTTTCCGTCATTGCAGGAAAAGCATATCCCCGCAACTGCAATCATACAAAACAAAATAATTTTTTTTCTTTTCATATTGGTATAGTTTATAAAATATTGATTATACAGATTTTTTTTAATGTCATATATGCGTAAATTCGGCAAGTCGTCTCCTAACGCTGTTTTTCCGGTTATTATTCTATATAAAGACCCTTTTGCAATTATATTTTTTCACCCATACAGGTGAAAGATATTTTCGATACCTCGTTACAGATCCATTTGTTACAAAAATCCTTGCATATTTTAGGTATGATTAATATTTGTTTTTAATAGGGTATTTTTCTCGTTTTAAAGTCGACGCTACCGAGAGACGATACCGGTGTTTTTCGGTCGCTTTGCTGTCATTTGTTCGCTTGAGTAAATGGCCAGCCCCGCATCGCCGAACAGCAGCGTTTGGTTGTCTTGCACGCCGTTAATCTCCATATATTTGCTTTGGGCAAGCAGCCTGGCTTCGGCCAGCACTTGTTCCAGCAGTTTTTCCCTGCGTCCGTTCTCGTCGAGACTGAGCAAATCGCTAATGGAAAGTGGCGGGATAGGCCGCCCGTTTTCCAATATGTGCCCTGCCGTTCCGGCCGGATTCGATACATAACTGTAAATGCGCATCTCGGCGCTCCGGTTAAACAGTCCCAAAAAGCCTTCGCGATTGTCGAAGACTTTCATTTTGTTGATTCTTACATAAAACATCTCTATTTAAATTTAACAGTACAGCAATTTAATTATTCAAAAGGTTCGAAGTCTCAATGCTTCGAGGCAAACACAGGCTGTTACGTCTCTAAAAAGGGAGGATTGCACAAGGCATGCTCCTCCCGTAACGACACGACACAGTCCGTCCGGCGATAAGAATCCACGCCGGCGACATTTGTTAGAATATGTTTTTTCGAATAAAAAAATCCCCTTCCGTTGCTTAATTCTGTAAAAACAACGACCGGAATATATGATTTAAATGATTTGTTTTTGTAGGTTTTCACGCGTGCGTGAGTGCGCGCATATGCATAATATTTAAAGGTTATATACGCCTGCTCATCTCTCTCTCTCTGCAAGAATCACGCCAAACCTCTCCTGTGGGAGGCTCAAATTACAATTTATGTCAACGCCTGTTAAGAGAAAATTCATAGACGGTGTTTTTAGTATTTTATAATAATTGGGGGGGGGGGTAAAACACAAATCTTTTTTCGTAAAAAAAATATTTTCGCAAAAAAATAACGCCTTTATGTATTTTTAACACTGCTGTCCGGTTTTTGTTTGTCGGCAGATACAGAAAATACGCGCCGTAGCCGGATTATTCTGAGAAATTGAACCTCAACGGAGTTTTATTCTTGTGAAAACAGAACCATTTCTTTTAGCAGGGAAACGGATCCGTCAATGCCGAATTTGTCCGTGTCGGAGATGTTCGTGAACCGCATGTTCGCGCCGTTCCTCCGCTAATGTTTTTGCCTGTTACGAAACTCGGAATGATGGTAAATCCGACAGTAGCGGCCGCACTTTGTTGAAGAAAGTCTCTTCTTGAAATTTGTTTTGTCATAATCATTTTGAT
>JAIRMH010000255.1 GCA_031258835.1 Tannerella sp. | reverse complement strand
CTTCTTTCGGGTTCGCGGTCAGGGATGGCGAGTGTGCTTGCGGTATGTATGGTCATATCCTTTTATGAGTTTCCGAAGCGTCGGAAATTCAAGGTTATTCTGTTTTCTGCCGTGCTTTTGTTATTTTCCGGGATGTATTTCCTGAAAAAAGATTCGGCGGACGGACGTCTGCTGATTTGGCGCTGCTCGTATGAAATGATAAAGGATAAACCAGTGTTCGGGCATGGTTCGGGAGGATTTAAAGCCAACTATATGAATTATCAGGCCGAATTTTTTGAACGACATCCCGACAGCAGGTATGTAATGCTGGCGGACAACGTAAACCGTCCGTTCAATGAATATATATTGTTATTAACAAATCACGGTTTGGCGGGTTTCATCCTGTTTCTTGCCGGTTGTTGGTTTGTATGGAAATCATTCCTCCGGGGCTGGCGCGATCCGGTCGTCCGCCTTGCAGGTTGCTGCCTGCTGTCCGTTGCTGTCTTTGCGTTTTTCTCCTATCCGTTAACATATCCTTTTGTGTGGATAATGATGATTTTAAGCGTTGCCGTAATCGTTTATCATGCAAAGTATCCGGTGAAAATACCCGGCAGGTTTTTTTTAGCGGCAAAATGGCTGTCGATACCGGCGATTCTGTTCTTCGGCTGGAAGGCGTATCAGTGCATGTCGAACGAAATGCTTTGGTGCAAAATCGCTCACCAATCGCTGTCGGGTCGAACCGAACGGATGTTGTCGGAATACGAACGGCTGCACCCCGCCTTATCCGGTAACGAACTGTTTCTTTACAATTATACGGCGGAACTGAACGTATCCGGCCATTACGACAGAAGTTTGCAAGTCGCTCGCGAATGTGAGCGGCTGTGGGCGGACTACGATTTGCAGATGCTGATGGCGGACGATTATCAGCAGTTACAGCAATATGAGGAAGCGGAACGTCATTACCGGAAAGCGGCGTTGATGTGTCCGGTAAAATTTATGCCACTATACCGGTTGACAGAACTTTACCTCGCTTCCGGAAAAACTTCCCATGCGAAGAAGATAGCGAAAAAGATATTAGACAAAGAAATAAAAATACCTTCCTCTACTATCAATGTTATTAAAGACAAAATGCGCAGTTTGATAAATGGGGAGGACAGTATAAATGTTACGTCGCCAAAAAGCCGGACATGTGAAAATCCAAAAGAGTTCCTGCCTCCGTAGAGTATGGCGGCATTAATTTAACATCTGTTCCGGCAAGCCGCCTGCAACCAAAAAGATTTAATTAGTTAATTGAGTTTGGGGTAGATGCAAAAATTTAGAAATCAAAAAAACATCTTATGAAGACTAATTTGAAAAATAAAAAAAACAGAACAATTACATTGCTAATTGTATTGGATGATAATAATACGCCGAATCACTGTGAAATAAATATAGGAAGATATGGCAATAAATATTATTATAACGGTAAAGAAATATCAGAAATAGCGCATACGCATAGCAATAGCTCTTCTCCTAGTCAGCAAGACCAGGAAACCGCAATAATTATCCCTACTGCTCGTGGTCAATTTTTTATAATGGAGCATTCTACTCCTATTAACACATAAAAGAATATGAAGAAAGTTATCTTTTTAGTTGCCGTATCAACAATATTGTGCTGTCAGGTAGCCCAGTCCCAAAATGCAGATCATGTAAAAGGCGGGCGTTTTTTGAAAAGAATAGAATATAACGTGATCATACAGGGTATGACAGAAGCCGACAACCAGTATAATCTTGATGGTAAGTCAATACTTGACAGGATACTCTTTGGAAATATCAATTCTTTCGTAGAATTTGTATTCGAAGGTTCGCCCGAAGGAGATGACGAAGTCTCTGCGTTTCGTATTGTCGGAAATTCACAGACAGATTCATGCCGGTTGGAAATTATGCGGATGCCCGATATTAAAAAGACAGGCGATGCAATAAGTTTTTTATCGACAAAGGTAAATAAGATAGTTATTCCCTCAGGGTTGATTCAAACGATATCGTTAGAAGGCAGAGAATTGATCAATGAGCACAACAAAGAAATTACCCGCATTAAATTTAGCGATGATTTGTATAAACCATATCGTCCTGCGAGTAAAATGTTTCGGATCAGCAACAAATTTGCGGAAAGGCTGCATGGTAAAATAGCGATATTAATTGATAATTTCAAGGCAACAGGGATACCTCCAATCTCATTTGATGGATATGAAGTAACATATCGTATCATAGTTGAAAACGAGGTATGGTCATTAAGGATTCACATGCCTCGGAAGAATGCACTTATAATGGCTAATCTTTGCCGACAAATTATTGAGGATGCCGACAGGAACAAACTGAATGAATCAAAATATATTGCATTATTGGATGACTTGTGAAAAGATGTATTACATCGTTGGAGGATATTTTCATGAAACGTCCGTCGATTCACACCGGCGGAGAGGGCATCTTTTCGAGTTAAGAAAATAAAATGAATGGTTATATAGCATGTAAAGGTAATGTATCCTTTCATTTTAATTGTTATGGTAATTTATGCGACAGTACATACATTTTTAATTTTACATAAATGAAGGTTCTAAATAGCATTATCAGGTTATTTGTATTAAGCGTTTTTGTTTCTATACCGCAAGTTGATTTGCCGAAAGCGGCGCAAAGCTATTTC
>JAIRMH010000156.1 GCA_031258835.1 Tannerella sp. | reverse complement strand
ATCAAACTATACTGTAGCATTTACGACGCCAGGATAAACAACTTGATTCGCATGGAAACGCCGGAAAGGGTATCCAATCTGTTCCAAAATGCAACGGGAAGCAGTAATGCGATCCCGCTGGCTGTGATGCATTACGAATACGACAAATTAGACGACGACGCCCTCAACAAAGGCTGGGTCGCCTATGCCGGCGGACGGATTCGGGAAGTGAGCGAAAGCCTTCGCCCTACCGCAAGAAAAACCTGTTTGCCGTAGCGCCCAAAAGTCTCATTTTTGAAAGTAAAACCGTTTCGTTTATTTTTCAATCCGGATTGTTTTTTCGGAATAACACCAAAAATATCGGCAATTTGGGTATCAGTTTCGATAATGGAAGGAGCTACCGGACAGCCGCATGGAACACTCCTTTGTCTTATACATTCGCATCGGGAGGCGAAAAAACGATTTATTTCAAACTGACTTATTTCGATGGAAGCGCCTGCGTCAGCCGTACCCGTATTTATGTGAACGACAATGCGGCTTTACGGGCAAGCGCCGCTTCTTTGACCGATGAAAAAATACCCCTCAACGCCGGCAGCGCCCATTCGGGAGGAATCCTTGAAATTCGTTATGCAACGAAAAATACCTCGAAAAAGCTCCAAAAACCCTTGATTATCGCCGAGCCTTTCGACATGAGTTCCGTCCTGTCTGTTTTTCCCGAATATACCCTGGATAAAATTTTAGAGCGTCCCGACATACAAGCGGTACGTGCAATGATAGACTCTCTGCAATACGATATTGTGTATGTTAATTACAACAACGGCCTGGACGATATTTTTCGGAATGCCGCCCTGTTCCGGGAAGCCATCCGGTATGTGAATCAACAGAAAGATAAATCGATAAATCATCCCAATCTGGTGCTGGGAATCAGCATGGGCGGCCTGGTGGCCCGTTATGCTCTGCGTAGCATGGAACTGGCGGGAGAAGATCACGATACATGGAAATTCATTTCCATGGATTCTCCGCACAAAGGCGCCAATCTGCCACTGGGTTTGCAGGGATTAATCCGGGATATCGAAGGCTTTTCCATTTCTATTTTCGGATTTATTGATGTTTTGAAAGCGTCCGATATAATTCCGATACTGGATGAATTGTACGGCGTACTGAACGCCAAAGCTACCCGGCAAATGCTAATCTATTACTGCGATAAAAATATGAATATTGATAACAGCGAGCATGAAAATTTCCAAAAGGAATACGACCGGGTAGGTTTTCCGTTGAAATGCCAGAATATTGCCGTTTCAAGCGGAAGCGCCGTGGGAAACACACTTTTTGTTCCGGGTACGCGCCTGTTTACATGGAATCCTTCTCAAAATTTCAACTGGCTGGAAAGCTATGGCGTTGGATTTGCCTCATTAGTTGCATCCCTGGTAACTTATGCTACAGTGGGTGATGTTTCCCCGTTTGGTATCGGATTGTTAAATCTTTTGCCCGGAAATTCTGCGGTTAAAGCCGATTTTTATGTGGACGCCCTGCCTGATAAAAAAGTAGCCAAAGTGTTTGACGGTCATATTTATTTCAGAAAATGGATCTTGGGATTTATCTGCGTTACAACCAATATCTCGCATAAGGACCTCTATTCCAAAGATTATATGCTTCCTTTGGATGGGGCAGCCGGCTCTTTTAACAGTTTTATAGGGATTGAAGATAACGATGAAAATTTCAAAGAAATAATAGGTGGATTTAAGAAAAAAAAAATCACTTTCATTCCGACTTCCAGTTCTTTAGCTTTGTCCAATTGGCAAGACTTGGTTAACAAAGACATTCGCAACCGTGATTTTTATGCGGAGGGCTTATCCGAGTTTGAGTACAGTTTCTACACCAATACCAGCTACAAACACGGCGACTTTGCATTTGCGGTGACTTTCCTTGGTCAACATTTAGCAACGCCACCCATCAGTTTTGATTTGGCAAGTAGTGGTTTCAGCACTTCCACTCAGATTCCGTTGAAAAACCCATTGAATGTACCGGTTTCATGGTCGGTATCCAACAGTAACTTTTCTCTGCTCAATACGGGCAATACTTCGGCAACGTTGTTTTGCGATAAACCCAACCAAACCGGAATAATTACCGTAAGCAATACCGTAAACATACCGCCGGCAACGGCATCTGCTTTCGGGATAAACAGCAGTTTTCAGATGCAGCAGCGAAAACGCATGAAAACGTTGGATGCATTGCGTATCAATGGTGATTTTGAGCAGGGAAGTTCAACAGCAATCTTACAGATTCCCAACTTGCAGGCAGGCATACCCGTATCCTGGAGCTTATCCGACAATTCCAATTTCCGGATTGTTTCTTCCGCCGCCGATTCGGCAGTTGTGGAAGCTTTATCTTATAACAAGAAAACGACAGTTACAGCTACTGTAAACTTGGCAAATAGACAAGTCGTTGTGAGCAAAGACCTGACTTCTCCTGCTTTATCTGTCTTTGTTCCTGAACTTGATTGCCGGGAAACGGAAGCTTATTTCAGGCCTTTATTGTCAGCTTACGAATCCGTCGAATGGACAGTTGACGATAGCCGGTATGTCCGAATTATCAGCGGAGCAAACATGCCGACAGTAAAAATCAAAGGCTTGGCCAATACCAGCTATGTGAACTTAAATGCCAAAGTCAAAGCCAAAGGGGAAGAATTTACGGCATCGAAAAAAGTAACGGTAGCAATACCGGAGTCTTTTGATTTAGAAGTGGTATGCATTAATAAAAAAGATTCTCCGAAACAAGTTTTAGTGAGAGCCAAGCTTTCTCCCAATAATCCAAATGCAGGCGCCTTTCACTGGCGGGCCACGAATGGCTTTATAAACCCCTGCGTAGAAATAGCAAAAGGTGATTTTTCTGCGGTTGATTTTACTCGTTTATTAGTGGCGGAAGAAATAAGCC
>JAIRMH010000146.1 GCA_031258835.1 Tannerella sp. | reverse complement strand
CGCTTTTACATCATTTCCGTTGCTGTCCTTGATTCTTGCTCCATTGAGAGTCCAGTAGCCCTCTCCGTCTATGCCTATTACGGGCGTTTTCCCGCCGAGAGGGATTTTATCTCCGTTAGCGTCGAGAATCCAACTTGTCGTACTTCCCACGGTTGACGTCCAGTAATAGACGCCTGCATCCAATTTTACGCCGATAACCGGAACTTGGACAATGTCCTTGTCGGTAGCGATGATGACAGTCTGTTCTACATTGTCATTACTTTTGTAAGTAATGACATAGTCTCCGTTCGAATTTTCGGTTATGGAGGTTATTACCGCCCCGTTGACGATTTGCGACAGCATGTCCGCCTGAGCGTTTATATCGCCGATGCGTTTTTGCAGGGAATCCATATCTGCCCACATTTTGTCAATGTCGTTCCATAAGGCGGAATCATCGTAATCGTGACTGCATCCGTTCCATAAGAAAACGGTGGCTGCTGTGACAAACAGGATAATAAAGAATTTATGCATGTTATTCATTCTAAAAGCGTTTTGTATTATTCGACTTCCGTTAATTTTATTTTGATACGTACCGGCCAATGGTCGGATACACATTTGCCGTCGTAAGTTTTATCAATCACTTCATATTCATCCGTTTCGATGCAATTATGACCGTGTCCGCTGTCAAGGAAGTACCAGTCTATACGGCGAACCTCAATATTGATACGCAAACCGTGTCCGGTTCCGTAAGGACCTTGCGGTGGCGTGCGTGTAACTGTTCGCGGATCGGTAAACCGTTCTTTCAGAACAGCAATGGGGGCTTCTGATTCTTCCGCATTCAAATCTCCCGAAAGAATGGCCGGATAACCCTTGGCTATTTTAGCAATAGTATCAATCATTAACTGAGCCGATTGCAATCTGGCATTTTCACCCAGATGATCGAAATGCGTAACAAAATAGTAGAAAATTTTGCCGGTTTGTTTATCTTTCAAACACGCCCAAGTACAATTGCGGAACTGGGCGGCATCCCAGCCTTTGGAAACCTGATTGGGTGTAGGTGAAAGCCAAAACGTACCGCTTTCCATTAACTCAATTCTGTGCAATTTGAAAAAAATCATGTTGGCAATACCCAAAGAGCCTCCACGGACACCCTGACCGATATAACCGTAGTCTTTCCATTGCATGAAATCAATTAACTGTGTTTGAGATACTTCCTGCATTGCAATAATATCGAATTTATGGGTATTGTAGAAGTTTAGCGTGATATCTTTTCGATACGCCCATGCCTCTTCCTGTTTCCCGTTTGTTTTGTCATACAAGATGTTAGCATTGCAAATGTTCAGCGTTTCCTCTTCAGCGCCATACATTTTTATACAGAAGACAATCAGAAAAAAGAGTATAAATCTTATGCGTTTCATTTCACCATTCCGGATTTTGAGTCAGTACATTATTTGAAAGTATTATCTCGGAAGAGGGCAGCGGCCAGAGGTAATCGCGTTTTTCATCCCATGAATATTCTATACTCGGCCAAGCTGTAACATATCCGTTTGTGCCATTTGAAAGGAATATGTCCGAACCGATCTTCTTTTTAACGGAAAGGTTGCTCGTTGGGGCGATTTCATAGATTTCCACGTCGGGATTTCCATTGCCGGTCATATCGTATAAGCCGGGGCACGGAATATAGCAGCCGAAATATTTGTTCGTTTTATTTACGAGTTGTGCGCCTTCATGCCAGCGGAACATATCCCATTGGCGTTGTCCTTCCAGCACCATTTCAACGGTTCGTTCCCGCCTTATTTCGAGTATAACGCCACGGTTCGTTGCGTTGCTTTTGTCAATATTGGGATAACAGGTCGACAGGAACGGGTCAATATTCGCATTGGCTGCTGCGAGGTCGAGATCAGGCATTTTAGCTCTTTTGCGTATTTTGTTGACGGATTTATCAATATCACCCTGACTGATGTCGCCCAATTCGGCTTTTGCTTCGGCATAATTGAGATATATTTCTGCCGCTCTGAATAACGGCCAGTCGACATATCCTTTCGAGCTGCCTCCCTGTGAAGCATCGGCAACGAATTTAATGGGCTGATAGCCTGTCATTGCAAGGAGCGTGTTGGGTGATACGTCCGTGTTTCCTTTTTGGATATAGCCCGGACAGAGTACTGTCTGCGCCATACGGGGATCGCGGTCTGCGGTTTCTTCAAGGTATGTCATGGTTTCGTAACCGTTTCTGTCCGTAAACTTTGTGCCGTCTTTCATCAGGTAATGGTTCATGTAACGGCGGGTAAATCCCTGCTGATTGTTTGAAATATTAAACTGAACACTGTGTGAAATATTCAGGTCTGTAAAATTATACAGCCTTGCAAGCACCACCTCTACGCTTTGGGCATCGTTGCTGCAAAACAGGTCGCGGTAGGGTTCGGAGCCATTAGCGTAAAGAGCATAACCGCTGTTGTCAATAAAATCTTCTGCGGCACTGGCTGCCAGTGTGAGATATTTATCGGCGTCGGGAAGCCCGTGATACTTTCTGAATGTGCCCTCGTATAACGCTGCGCGGGATTTGAATGCCAACGCCGTCCATTTGGTTACGCGGGAGATGCTTTTTTCCGAAGGCAACGATGAAAATAATGCAACGGCATTGTCAAGGTCTTCCATTACCTTGTCCATGACAAATCCGCGATCGTCGCGAATTTTGTAAAGCAGTGCGTCATCGGTGGATTTCAATACCTGATCGTACCATGGCACATCGCCATAACGCTGAACTTTTTGAAAATAGAAACAGGCGCGAAAAAAATAACAAACGGCGGTATATTTGGTTTTTGCAGTCTCGTCTTCGCAATTATTGATGTTTTGGAGGCAATAGTTTATCGCTCTTAATCGCGTCCATGTCCAGCCACTCTCGTCGGCTGCCGAACGGGTGCCTGAAATGACTGCTCCCATCGAACGGCTTACATTATCGTCGGCGGATTGACCTGCGGCGGCGTCAGCGCCATCCAGAATTGTGTAGAACTGATTGGTCCATAATTCCAACTCCTCTCCGGAGCCGAAGAATATTTCGGGACTGATTTTGTCTTCGGGCAACAAAGTGAGGTCGCAACTGCTCAGCAATGCTGAAAGTAATACTGCTAATAGGTGAAAATGTTTCATACTGAAATAAACTAAAAGTTAAAAAATGATTTCCGCTCCAAAAGAAAATATCCTTGAATATGAATATCCCGTACCGCTGTCATCCACATAAGTTCCGCTTGTAAGAGCAAGTTCCGGATCGATCGTCTTGCTGTATTTTTTCAGTGGCGACCAATACCAGAGGTTTTCTCCCGATACATAGATTCTTATTTTATCAATAATCTTTTTAGCTACGGGAAGCGTATAACCGACGGTCAGATTCTTGAAACGCAGATAGGATATATCCTGCAAGTATCTGTCATTGACCTCTGCGAGCGCTCCCCCGCTATATGCCTGATAGCCTCTCGGACGCGGAAAATAAGCATTGCGGTTATTTTCCGACCAGATATTGCCGGCAAAATCCTTATGGATAAACGAGGTGGAAGGGAAAGCATAAGGCCCCCAAAAGTCGTAGGAAGACTGATCTGCTGCCGGAAACCAGCTTGCTTTTCCTATCCCCTGAAAGAATGTGGAGCAATCTATCCCTTTCCAGTTGAAACTGAACCGGAACGAATAGTGATAACGGGGAACCGTGTTGCCGATAATCCTTAAATCACCGGGATTGTCCACCGTTCCGTCTCCTCTGCTGATAACATTATCTTCATCAAGATCGAGGAAATGCACATCCCCCGCCCGTAAATAGTTTCCCTCGATTCCCTTGCAGTTGTAAACCCGCTGATTGACCGCCTTATCGTTGATCTGTGCCTGATATTCGGCAGCCTCCTTATCGGTCTTGAAAAGTCCGGCAACCTGAAATCCCCAAACTTCGCCGAGAGTCATACCTTCATAATAATCATAATTGCCGTTTTGTTGCAGGAAACGCTTGGTCGGATTGTAATACTTTGTGATTTTGGTTATATAATCGCCGATTCCGGCTTGAACGGTGTATCCGAACGGACTTCCCAGTAATGTGAACCGGTCGTTCCAGTTGACAGAAACCTCATAGCCGGTCGTTCTCAAATCCGCACAGTTGGCTTTCGGTGTGGAAGCCCCATACACCGAAGGCAGGGTCAACGAAGTAGTGAGCATATTTTTTGTATCGCGGATATATCCGTCGGCAACGATACTTAAGCGGTTGTTGAGAAAACCCCAATCCAGACCAGCATCATAGGTCGTTACCGTTTCCCATGTCAGTCCGGAAGAAATCGGAGCGGAAACGGAAGCATGATAGGCCTTGCTTTTGCCGTCGAATGTATAAGTCATTTCGTTGTCGGTTCTTATCTGATCAATATACGCATAATTGCTTACCTGCTGATTGCCGAGGCTGCCCATCGACAGCCGGATTTTGAAGTTGTTCCAAACCGGATGCAGCGGTTCGAAAAATCCTTCTTCACTGATACGCCACCCTGCGGAAGCCGAGGGGAATGCCGCCCACCGATGTTCAGGATCGAAGCGGGACGACCCGTCGCCGCGCATACTCACCTCAAACAAATATTTCCCTTTATAATCGTAATTCAGGCGACCGAAGAAACCAAGCGTTTTATAGGCTGAAATGGCATCGGTGAGGGTAATAACGCCTGTCGCCACGGAGAACGAAGCAAGTGTTTCATTCAGCAAATCCCGTTGATAGGCATCGAGCTCCGCCGAACGGTAATCTTCATACTGACCGCCTGCTACAGCGCTAATATTGTGGACGCCGATACTTTTTTTATACGTGCCGTATATATTGACATTTTGTCCTTTGTAGCCGTAGTTGACTTCTTCATATGAATTTTCGACCGAACCTGATGAGAAAGCAGTAAAAACGCCCTCTTGTCGCGAATAATCGAAGGTGTTGTTGCGATAGCGGTATAACCTGTCCCGTTGGCGATAACCGTAAGAAGCGGTCAAGGTAAAGTCTTTGAATATATCTACATCCAACTGATTGATTATGGTAAGATAGCGATCTTCTTTCCAGTTGCGCGATGTGTTGGCGGTAAGGAAACCTCCGTGACCGGCTCCTATCGGCGAATTGGCATACAGTTGGTTGGTATATTGTACGATGGAACCGTCGGGATTCCGTGGCAGAAACGCAGGCGTGATATTGGATTGCAAAGCGGCAATGGTGTGATCGATATTGTATCTTCCTGCGTATGTATAGCCGGACTTGTCAAATCCCACATTGCTGGAATAGCGTAACCACGGTTTCAGTTTTGCATCCAACTTTCCCCGGAAAGAATAGTCGTTGTATTTGTCGTTATATATGTTGAAAATTCCGTCCTGATCTAAAAAACGTCCACTGGCGTAGTAGTTGATCTTGTCATCGCCACCCGAAACAGAAAGGTTGTGTTCTTGCTGGTATCTGGTTCTTTGATAGAAATAGTCATACCAGTCAAAATTCCCGTAATAATAGTATTTTCCGTCTGAACCCATTTCAAACCAGGGCCTTTCGGGATTTTCAGTCTTGTCGTTGCGTCTTTCGTAAAGTTTTTGCAAGCCTCCGTTTGCCTCTGTGTAGAGAAACATATCCACCCCGTTATAAGCATTGTAAAATTGATTGGCAAGAACAACATGATCGTAACCTGTTGTAATAAAATCCGTCGAAGTAGTGTTTTGTGCGGCGCCGAAACGTCCGGTGTATTTAACTTTTGCATAACCTCCCTCATTCGCTCCTTTTTTAGTTGTGATAAGAATTACTCCTGCCGACGCTTTGGCTCCATATATGGCGCACGATGAAGCGTCTTTCAATATGGATATACTCTCTATGTCATTGGGATTTATTTGGGATAAACTTACTTCGATACCGTCGGCGAGCACCAACGGCGA
This sequence comes from Tannerella sp., assembly GCA_031258835.1. Classification (GTDB taxonomy): domain Bacteria; phylum Bacteroidota; class Bacteroidia; order Bacteroidales; family Tannerellaceae; genus Tannerella. The sequence goes on along the minus strand of JAIRMH010000146.1, from coordinate 3,274 downwards.
ACCTGAATTTATTGACAAGGCTCCACGTACATTGACATTGTAAGTGGATACCGGCGAACCTGTGCCGAAGGTAAGATTTACGGCTGGATCGGCACCCTGAATTGCTCCTGCAGCGGAAACCACCGGTCTGTCGTTCAGTTCTTTACTCGAAATGACAGATACTGCTCCGGTCAGGTTTATTTTCTTCTGTGTGCCGTAACCGACAACAACAACTTCGTCAAGATGCTGATGGTCTTCCTGTATAATGATTTCCGGATTCACATTTTCACCCAGTTTTATTTCCTGTGGCGTATATCCGATGTAGGAAACCGACAAAATTGAACCGGCAGCGGCTTGAATGGAAAACCGTCCGTCGGCGTCAGTTACCGTTCCTGTTTGACTGCCTTTGACGGCAATGCTCGCGCCGATAACCGCCTCGCCTTTTTCATCCATAACCGTACCGGAATATTTTTTAAGCGTAACCGTATTTTGGGAGGTTTCTTTTGGTTTTGGGATCAACAAAATAATCGTGGAATTTTGTTTTTGAAATGATATTTCCGTTTTTTTTAATAAAAGATTTAACGTTTTTTCCAATGATTCATCGGAAACTTGAATGGATACAATCTTGTGCAAACCGTTCAAATCTTCATTATAAAAAAAACGGAAATCACTGGTTTTTTCAATGTCTTTCAGTACTTCTTTTACTGTTTTATCTTTCACATCCAGCGAAATTTGCGAATAAAGACCTGTTGAAAAAAACAGGAACAGGATTAAATACAACAAACGTTTAGATATACATTTGACACGCTTTGATAAGTTGTTTTTCATATTATATATTTTAACAATGAATGCTTTTATTTTTATCTTATATTTTATATACAGCTTCGAGGTATAAAAAAACTATACCAAATCCATATTTAACATTTATTGGCATTGTTAAGTGTAAAAAGTAGCGGAAATTCGGATGACAGGCAGTTAAGGCGCTTTGTTTTGTGTATATAGAAACAACAGGCTACTTTCCTGCATTGTTATAATGTTTTATGAGATATATGAATTTTTATTCACAAGACAAAGTCAGGAAAATAATCATAAGAGTGACAAGTCCAATTACAGCAATTTGATTTAACTTTTTCTATTTCGATTTTTCCCTGTGAAATATTATCAAACTGTCTTTTACGGTATAGGTGATGGAAGCGGTAAGCGTAATCGCATCCAGTATGGAAACAATATTTGTATTATCGACCGAACCGGTAAAACGTAAATTCTTAATGGTTTCATCTGCAAAGATATAATCTACGTTGTGTATCCGGGAAATTGTTCGGGCAATATCTTGAAGCGTTTCATTCTCGAATCGCAGGCGGTTTTTTCGCCAGTCGGTGAAATCGTTGGGATCAACTATACAGGAAGATAGCTTTTTATCGGATTTATTATAGACAATCCGCTCATTAGGTTTCATTTCCCGCGTTCCGTCCGGTACTGTAATTTTTACTTTTCCTTCTACCAGTACGATTGATAGAATGGAATCCTCATCAAATGCCTTTACACCGAAAGTTGTACCTAAGACTTCCACCTGCATGTCGGTACAACGGACAATAAATTTTCTCTTTGCATCGGAAGCTACTTCAAAATAAGCTTCACCGTCTAATTGCAACAGGCGGTTGTCTTTATTATAGGAATTATAACAGGTGAGTTTGGAACCGGAATTTAACCACACCCGGCTACCGTCCGGTAAGCTGACGTTTGCTTTTTCGCCCGGTTCTGCTGTCATCAAAAAGGCTTGTTCCTGTTCATTTTGTTTATTGTAAAAGTAATAACCTCCCCAGACAATAAAAACAGGCAGGAGGATAGCGGCAGCTATTCGCAAAAATCTTAAAATAACCCTGTCGGGCTTGTTTTGTTTTTCTGTTTCATTGATTTTTTCTTGAATCTTTTTGAACATGTTTTGTTTTAATTCCGCACTGATTTCCGACGGGGAATTGCTGATTTGAAGTTCAATCCAGTCATTTATTTGAGGATGGGTTCGGATAAATAAAACCAGCGCTTCGATCTCCTCTTCGGTCGCTTTATTTTCTATATACTTTTCAAACAAATTCAAATACTTTTCCCTGTTCATTTTTTTAATGCCTTATTATTTGTATACAGTTATATGGATTAAAAACACTATTTTTATTTTAGTTTTTGTGATTATTTAACATAAAATCAGATCAATAATAATGCCAGATAATAATACTTTAATAATTGATTTTTCATGAATATCAACGCTTTTGTTAACTGTGTCTGTACGGTTGTTTCCGCGAGATTCAATTCTTTTGCAATTTCCTTTACCGAATAATCTTTCCTTTTACTTAGCAGGAAGATTCGTTTTCTTGCCGGCGGTAATTGATTGGAGAGTTTATCAACCATTTCTTCCAAAAATTTCAGATTCATTTCCTTATCGGTTGTATATTCGGCGGCAAGTTCATTTTGCATGGCATATTCCTGATAAATAAATTCAACGGTTTGATGTTCCAAATCGTTCAGGAGCATGTTTTTGGCTATTGTGCACATGTAAGACAGGAACGATTTTTCCAAATTTATATGCGCCCGTGATTCCCAGATTTTGATAAACGTCCGTTGTACCAGTTCTTCCGTTAACCATGTGTTTCCGTTGGTTATTTTCATGACGAAATGATAGAGTTTTCCACTGTATTGATTATACAGGGATTCAAAAGCAGATGTATTGCCTTCTTTTAATAATTTCAAATTAGAATAGTTGTCGTTTCCCATCTTCCAAATTATCTATTAATACTAAAAGTCAACAAAGCATAATAATGCGAGTGCAAATATAATTGAAATTTATTATACTCTGTTCTTTTTTTGATTTTAAGTACAAAAGAAACAGTTCGGTATTACAACCGGGTTAAAAACAGATTACGGTTTTATTACGGTTTTTACCTGTATTTCTTCTTTACCAGCTGCAAATGTATCTCTATCCTCCCGTCTTTTACTCTGAAATTGGGACTATTTCGTTACCTGCTCTACCGACGGGGCAGTATGGGTGGTGGCGAAAGAATGGCTTTCTTGTATGACGGGAGCAAAATCAGTTTTGGACGGTACAAACCACTATGATCAAATTGCTTTCAATCTGAATTAGATGACAGGATGACAGTCTTTTCAGGAGATTAAAAAATAAGTATCTTTCTTGTATATCTCATAAATTTAGCCTACTTTTGTGCAGAGTTATGTGAAATCACAAGGTAAAACGAAGCAGAATGAAGCAGTTCGCTCGTTTCTATATCGTTACCCGTTTATACTT
>JAIRMH010000137.1 GCA_031258835.1 Tannerella sp. | reverse complement strand
TTAAGATTTGGGCGATGCCGGCTGGTAAGAGATTTGAGATTTAAAATTTAAGATTTAAGATTTGGGCGATGCCGGCTGGTAAATCTCAGCATGCGTAAGCAATCTTAAATTTTAAATATGAAATATGAAATAATTTAAAATTAGAAATATGACAAGAAAATTAAAATTAAAGACGAGAACCCATATTATTACAGCGATTCTTATTTTGATAATCGCCGGTTTGCTTTATTTTACATGGCGTAAATACCAGTGGCTTCATCCACCGTATTCGCCCGAAATCAATTCCGTTTTATTTATGGCAGACGACAATCGTACGGAATTGGAAAAAGTATTGAAACATTACAGTCGCGATCCTGCCGACAGTCTTAAACTTCGTGCTGCGGAGTTTCTGATTGTAAACATGCCGGGAAAATATTCTTTGGAATACGATGCCCCGTTTGAGGATGTTATGGCGGTATATATGCGCTGGGACGACCACGAAGACTGGTCGGAAGTTGAAAAGATTTTCGGAGTGGGCAAAAATAAATTAAAGGAAGATGTGAAATATATCACAGCCGAATATCTGATTAACAATATCGAACTGTCGTTCAAAGTGTGGGGCGAACAGCCATGGGGCAAAAATGTTCCTTTCGACGTTTTTTGCGAAGAGATATTGCCATATCGAGTTGCTAACGAACCTCTGGAAAACTGGCGTGAAAAGATACTCGAAAGTTTTTCGCGTCAATATCGTTCGTTTAAGGAAAATTCCGAAAAGACAGCCGTAGATGCCTGTATCGTGATCAATAATCAGTTGCCTCGCATAAAACTGATGGGCAGAATGCCGGATATGAACTATTCGATGATTATGACCACAACACGCGGCATGTGTACCGAAATGTCGGCTCTTGCAGTATTTGCGATGCGTGCTTTGGGCATTCCCGTAGCGCAGGAAAATACACCGAAATGGCCCGGCAAGAATACCGGTCATACCTGGAACTCGGTGTACGACAGCGCCGGCAGACGGTTTTCGTTTATGGGCGCCGAAGCCGTTCCGGGAGTACCACATATCGGTAGCCGTATGTCCAAAAGCAAGGTTTACCGGCAAACTTATGCTATACAAAATAATATCGACATCGACATAGCAGATATTCCTCCGGCAATGCGCAATCAATGTGTGAAAGATGTTACGGAAGAATATATTAATGCTTTTGTCGGCACGGATCGCCGGAAAGGGAAACGCGTTGCTTCCGATTTTCTCCCCATAAGAAGGAAAAGCGTAGTCCTCGATTATCACTATATAAGAAACAACGGCATTGTTCTCGACCCGCTTACCGAAAAAGAAGTTGGCGTTGAGATTCCCGTCAAATATCCGCCTGACAACAACACCGGATACGCCTGGCTCTCCATAGTCGGCGACAAAACTTGGAACATAACAGGCTGGGGCACAACCGACGCTAAAACTATCCGTTTCGGCACAGTTGGTCGAAATATTCTGTACTTGCCCTTGTTCTACCGGAATGGAACACAAACGGTAGCCAGTTATCCATTTATGGTTGACAACGACGACAGTATCCGCATCTTCGAGCCCGATACTGCAAACCTTTGGCAATTGTCTGTGACGAACATCCTTCCTGCCGAAGACAGTTACAGCGAGCGTATGATTAACGGAGTTATCGAGGGCGCCAATCGAAGCGATTTTTCTGACGCCACAGTATTGTACACCATCAAAAATGCTAACGGCGCACATTTCAGTACGGCAAAGATCCGCAACACCGGACGTTTCCGTTATGTTCGTTATGTCTCACCGGAAAAAAGCCATTGTAATGTCGCTGAAATAGTGTTCTACAACGACAAAGGTGAAAAACTTGGCGGTAAACCAATCGGGACACCCGGTTCGAACAACAATTCGAACAGGACTTTCGACAAAGCGCTCGACGGAAATATTTCTACTTTTTACGACGCCATGCTGCCCAACGATTCGTGGATGGGGCTCGATCTTGGCGAAGCGCAAACAGTTTCCGAAGTCCACTATCTCCCACGCAACAACGGTAACGGCATATACGAAGGTCATACCTACGAACTGTATTGCTGGAGCGACACAAACTGGCAATTCTTCAACCGGCAAACAGTCCCGCTAAATCTTCCGCTGTATTTCCGAATCCCGACCAACGCTTTGCTATACTTAAAAAACACTACAACAGGCAAATTAGGCAGATGGTTCACAGTAAACCGAAACGGTAAACAGGAATGGATATAAAATTTACTTGCACCCGAAAAAAATCGCAAATCTACAATTGTCCCTTATTACGGGATTCTACCGATATTTCGTCCCTAACGGGACATCACAACATTATCCATAAAATCTGTGAAAATCTGCGAAAATCTGTGGATAAAAATGAAAAATTATGTGATATCATCCCTGATTACAATGTGGGTTAACGTTAAACGATGAACGCCTTTGCTGAGGGTCTCGCATCCGCCTTTGCAGAGGGTCTCGCATCCGCTTTTGCAGAGTGTCCCGCATCCGCCTTTGCAGAGGGTCCCGCATCCGCCTTGCAGAGGGTCTCGCATCCGCCTTGCAGAGGGTCTCGCATCCGCCTTGCAGAGGGTCCCGCATCCGCCTTGCAGAGGGTCTCGCATCCGCCTTGCTGCGGGTCTCGCATCCGCCTTGCAGAGGGTCTCGCTACTTCCCGCGCTGTCAAGAGGCAGGCTCTCCGACTATCAAAGGCAATTCGTACACAATCGTACGTGATTCTTTGAGCAAAGAGCCTCCGGCGGCGTATCGCGTCACAATCTTCAGTGTATATTCACCATCGACTAACATGGTGGGGACACGGCAAAGAATCTTTTTCGGAGTATTTTCCGACATCGGATAATCGAGCGTTATCTCATTATCGTTGGCGTCGACAAAGAATACGCCCAGGCTCTCTTCGTCGCCGGGGGTAGTTTCGGGAGCGATCTTGATCTTTTCGCCTTTGATGATGATATCGCCGCCGGGGGTGATTGTACCGTCGGTTTTACCGGTCAGCAGGTCGGTAACGAGCCCGATGATAGCGCCGCCGTCGGTTTTCTTGCCCAGCACTTCTACGCTGACTTCTTCGTCGAGCGATTTCCGCAGAGTAACAGTTGGAACAGCGTCAAACGTAAGTTTGTGTTCCTTTGCATTAAAGAGAGGATCGGAGCCAATCCACGAGCCGGTAACACGCGGCGTGATGTGGATATTGCCGTCCTGTACCGACGAGCCGCCTAACAGCGCTTCGGCTACTGCAGCATCGCGTTCGTTAAGGATGCTGAGGATAGTTTCGTAGCGGAGTTCGCTCCGCCCTTTGACGATGATTTGCGCTATATCTTCATTGCGCAGGGTTCGTCCTGATGTGGATACTTCGGCTATGTAGTCGTTTTTTACACTTTTTGTCAGACTATTAAATATTAGCCATACCTTCCAAGAATAAATTTTTACCATAATTATTATACCTTTTATTAGAAATTATTATACTTATTACAAGGCGCAAAAATAATAATAATTTTTGACATAGTATATCTGTTTATAAAAAAACATTTGTACGGTAATGAAGGGCGCGTGCGGGCGCCCTTCGCGTGTACCGTCCAAATTAAATTATAAATAGACTATTCTACCCATTCGAATCGAATATCTTTCAAATTACAGTCATTGCCTTCGGCGACATATCTTATTACGTGCGTGCCGGCTGACAGATATACTGTCGGCGCTGTTTGGGGCCACCACCGCCAGTTGCTCCAACTGTTATTGTCGGGAACATCTATTGTCCCGCTAAAAGGTACTCCGTCGGCTTCTAAACGGAATTTACCGGTATTTGCATCCGACGACAGGTTGATAGAGACCGCATAAGTCCCCGCATCGCGTACGTTGAGCGTATAGTTCAACCATTCGCCTGTTGCTGTGTAGCAGATGTTCGGGTTATCGATGCTGCCTTCGATATCCACACCGCAGTCAGGGTCGCCGTTGACGCCTCTGTAATTCGTTCCCGTCCTGTTGTTGGCGTCATTATCGTGATAGCCGACATTCTCGCCGCCAAAGTCGAAATTATAGATGGGGATAACAAGTCCTGCCGAAGTAAGAGTATGCGGTCCAAAGAGTCCGGGTATCTTTTCCCGTACCGTGACAGGCACTCTCTTTTCCACATCGCCGGCGTCGCCTCTGCCGATAACGATAATTTCAGCGCTGCCCACACCGATAAAAGTCACCGTACTGTCTGCCCCGACCGTCGCAACGCGCGTGTTCGACGAAGAGAATAAAAACTCCGCAACAGCGATTGCCGTTACCTTATTCGTAATATCGAGTTTTACGGGCGAATCGCCGAACGTAACCGTCAACTCCGGCGGGTCGAGTGCGAAATCGCGCAGATCCGTATCGGCAGCCACAACTGTCACAAGGACATCTTTTCTAACCCTGCCGCTTTGCGCAGTTATCTTCGTCTGTCCAACCCTGCGGGCTGTTACAAGTCCTGTCGCGGACACTGTCGCCACATTTTCGTTTGCCGATATCCACGAAATATTCACATCCGTTGCATCAGCCGGTACGGGCACGGCTGTCAGTCGCGCCGTATCGTTCAGTATCGTCATCAGTTCGAGCGATGCGGGACTTACGGTGATGGCTTCCAGAGCGATGCCTGTATCTTCGCTCTTCGTTTCTTCGGCGCTCTCGCAGCCGGCGAGCAGCAACGCCAGAAATGTTCCGGCTATCTTAACTGTTTTACTTATTAGAGATTTGTAATACATAACACATTTAATTAAAAAATTACCATTCGATTGCTTGATCCTCATCCGGTATCTGAGTATTAATCCGCCGTTCCATACTCATTGTTCCGTTTACGACATAATCAATTGTCTGTCCCGGAACGATGGTATAGTCCGTATATTCATATTCGATTCCGCTGATTGTAAGATAACGGTGCAGCAAATACGGGCGCGTAGCGTCCATAGTTTCCTTTATCGAAAACGTAGGGCTCGACGCCCTGAAATTGATATTCGGATCTTCGGCGCTCAGCGTTACGCTCATTGTCTCCTTGTCGAAAGCGGCAAAGATCTTGTAACTACCTCTGTCGATACGGTTTTCGTCCACCGTTCCGGCATAGAAGAATACAGTATTTTCGTCCACCACGTAAACGGGGATTTCGTTTTTGACAAGCGCTGCGCCGTCTTCGTTTCCTTTAAAATAGGTTTTCAACGCCGTACCGCCGTATGTCCCCGAATAGTCGTTGAAAGGCGTTACATAGAGCAGGGCTTTTTTGTAATACTTTCTTGGGTTCGACAGGTATCCGTACGAAGGGTCGTCCGCTATCGTCAGCGGCAGCACCCATTTATCCGTCAGATCGATACCGTCCAACTTGAAGTCGACAGGTATCAGAGCCGTATTTTCACCCGCCTTTATGTCCACCGTTTCGGGCATATTGAAGTATTGAGCAGTCAGTTCCCTGTAATAGAAATCCGTCCGGCTCTGGAAACGCTCGATATTCAACTGTCGCAGGGTATCGGAATCTACCGTTACATGCACGGTGATATCGCTGTTGTTTGTATTCGAACCGCTGACAATCACCGGTAACTGGTACGTTACATATCCGTTGGACTTGTAACGCACGCTGATTTGCGACACTCCGTTGTCGCCGACTGGCGCTTTGAACGAAATGTACTGTTCATACTGCTCATCCGTCCATTCCTTGTTGCACGATGCGAACAGCGCAAGCATCGCCGGCAAAAGCAGTAATCCGTATAATTTACTTATCTTTTTCATGTTCATTTATTTTATCAAGATTAATCGTTATATGTCCATCCCGGATTTTGAGTGAGACGTTTGTTACGTTTAAGTTCCGTATGACTGATAGGCCAGAACCACATCTTATCCGAAAACGTAGTGGTAAACGACCATATCGGCACAGGAGTGTGGAACAGTTCCGCCTGATCTTTCGTCATCAGCGGATTGCAACCGTAGATTGGCAGGGCTTCTTCCACCGCTGCATCTTTCCAGCGTCGCAGGTCGTAGTAGCGCTGACCTTCGCCCATAAGTTCAATCTGGCGTTCGCGTTTCACCTTTGCGCGGAACTTGCCCTGATCGCTGTAAACATCGGGAGTATAGTCGGGGACGCCAGCACGACAGCGTACAGGACGGATGCCCTTCTTCATTTCGTTGACGTCGCGGCTGACAGTGTAAGTCTGTTCGCCGTCCCACGAAGGAATGCTGTACGACGAGCCCGGACTCAGTTCGTTGAGCGCTTCGGCGTACATCAGCAGAATGTCCGCATAACGGATTGCCGGCTCAAGTTTCCTTATTATCCTGTCCATACTGTTACCCTGATACGTATCTCTCGGATGCACAAACTTCTTCACGCCGATTCCGGAACGCAGCCAGAACATAGTGTTGGTATATCCTTCGCCTTCGCCGCGATAGTAAAATATCTGTTGCTGACGGTTGCGTTCTTCGGTTTCGTTTTCCAGATGCCAGATATTGCCGTTATATGCTACCGAAGCGTAAAAACGCGGCTCGCGATTGGCATACTGCAACGACACGTTTGCCGGCAACGGCAGGTAATCCGTACTGTTTTGAGTGAATCCGCTCAGACGTTCGCTGCCATCGCCGCGTCCGATTTCCTTATCCTTACCCGGACAGTCCGTTCCGTCGTTCATATAGTAAGCATCAACCTGTTTCTGTGTCAATCCGTGCGTATTCCAGCCATTGGCGACACGCGGCAACTGATGTATCACCATTGCCGTTATCTGTTCCTGATCGAGGCTGGTGTTGTTACCGCGCGTAAATATCAGTTCGGTATTGCTCATGCCGTCGAGTGTCCCGTCGAATACCGACCTGTACGATTCGAAGGGGTCAATGTTTCGCCATCCTTCGGGCCAGTTTTTAGTCGAAAAGTCACCGTCGGGCGGCGGCGTAATTGTAAGCGGGTACGAAAGGCTTGCTCCCGACGTACGTTTGGGGGAAGTGTAGAGTTCGTACATGCCGAGTTCTATCACATCTCTTGCAGCGGCGGCGGCTCTTGCCCATTTCTCTTCGCTGTATTCATACGACAGAAGGCGTTTGCCCTGATCGTCGGTCAAAGCCGCAGCAAATTCGTCCTGATTACCGTTAGCCAGCGGGCTTGCGGCATACAGCAGCGCTTTTGCGCGGGTTGCCAGAGCCGCTCCGCGTGTCGGACGGGTGATGGTCGATACGTCGCGACGACCAACCTGCAATTCATCCGCCGCAAGCAGCATTTCGTTGCTGATGTATTCCGCACATTCTTCATACGTGTTGCGCGGAAGGGCTATTTCGTCGTAACTCAGAGTATAGTCTATCCCTTCGTCGGGAAGCAGCGGTATCGGACCGTACTTGCACAGCAGCAGCCAGTAATAGTACGCTCTGACGAAACGCGCCTGTCCGCGATAGTCCACAATCTCATCCGCGCTCATTTCCGTATTGAGATGAATGTTGAGAATGAAAGTCGTAGCATTGCGAATACCTTTGTAGCAGTCTTCCCACGACTGCTTTTCGTTTTCGCTGTATTCGCCCAATTTGAAACGGCTATACCAAAGCGCGCTGGCATTGCTGATATCGTACGAAGGATCGCGGTCGCCGTAATACATGTCGTCGGCAAAACAGTGCGGCGTAGATGATTTGCTGCACACGTCCTGATTAATGCCTTTGAGGAAATTGAAAGTATGCGCCAGCCATTCTTCGGAATAGGTCTTGCTGGTGAATACTTTTTCCTCCGTCATCCGATCTTTGAAATACTGGTCGGATTCCAAATAGTCTGCGCAGGAAAACATCATGCCTGTTCCCAGCGCTATCAATAACAGAATATAAATCTTCTTAATCATATTTGTATAGTATTAAAAATTAAAGTTTATACCAAAAGTAATGGATTTAGTAAGCGGATACTGTTCGCCTCGCGGGTCGCCAAGTTCGGGGTCCCACAGTTTAAACTCCGACCATGTCAACAGATTGGTGCCTATCGCGAATATCCGGATGTTGTCGCAGCGGATTCTGTTGGCGACGCTTTTCGGGATTGTGTATCCCAGATCTATCGTTTTCAGACGCAGATAAGCGCCGTTACGCAACCAGTATGTAGAATTGCGATAGTTGTTGCCGTTGCCGCCGAAACTCAGTCGCGGATATGCAGCGTTGGGGTTTTCGGTGGCTTGGTTGCCCGAAATGTCAGCGGAAATCCAGCGGTTTTCCGCCGTGTTTTTCATGATATTGCCCCATTCGCCTTCGCTGAAAGCATAGACGCATTTTCCGTAAGTGAAGAAACTCGATTCGCCCGCTCCCTGAAAATGCACGCTCAGGTCTAATCCTTTCCAACTTGCAGAAGCGCCCACGCCATAAATCATGTTTGGACGCGTGGTAGAGCCAATCGCAACAATGTCGCCGTCGTTGATAACGCCGTCGCCATTGACGTCCTTGTACTTGATGTCTCCCGGCTGATATGTGCCGAATGTTTGTGTCGGGCTGTTACGGATATCGTCGTAATCCTTAAACAGTCCCATCGCAATCAGTCCCTTAGCCTGATCGACACGGTAACCTTTCTGCATCTGATATGGATAGACGTTGTTCTCTTCGTCACGCTCCAGAATTTCGTTCTTGCTGTATGTCAGGTTGCCACGTATGGTCAGATTTACGTTGCCCAATTGATGCTTGAAAGCAAAACGCCCGTCTATACCTTTTGTACGGACAGCCCCCACATTGGCTCTCGGCTGACTTTCGAGCCCGACCATCTGCGGAAGATATGCACGCGTCATGTAGATTCCTTCGCGCTTTTCGTCGAAGATGTCCACGTTGAGGTTGAATCTATCGTTAAAGATAGACAGGTCTAATCCCAAATCGTTTTTGGTGGCTATTTCCCAAGTGACATACGGCGAGGCTACCTGTAAGTATCGCATTCCGCGATTACTTCTTTCGAATCCGTAATCAGCCCAGTTATACCCCGATACGTCAGCGCCATCGCTATTGACGTTTGAAATGGTGTACAGATACGGGAAACGTTCGTCGCCCATATTGTCGTTACCAACTTTACCGTGCGAAAAGCGGAACTTGAACAGCCCAATCCATTTGATATTGTTTTTAACGAAAGGCTCTTCGGATACGTTCCATGCAAACGAATATGCGGGGAAAAACCCGTACTGATGTCCTGTTGCAAAGTTTTCGGAACCGGTGTATCCAAAGTTGAAATCGGCAAAATAGCGGTGATGGTAGTTATATGTCACACGTCCTGCAAGCGCCTGATTCCGTTTTGATACTCCGTTTTTCAGGTCGGAGCCCAGGTTTTGGGTCTGGATGTATGAGTCCTGAGTATACTTGACAGTTCCTTCGACGTGATGGTTTTCGAATATTTCGCGTCCGTACTGCAACACCAAGTCGAGAAATTCCCTTCGGTCGCCGCTTGAGTCGCTTTCCTGAAACATTGGCGAACTGTCCGATATTTTGTCAAACATTAATTCTCCGTTAGAGTCGCGTGCCCGTTGTGCTTTGTACTGTTCGGGCCACATTCGCCGCCGGATATTGTTGTTGTTGTTCGTGTCGTATCCAAACCGTCCCGTAAACCTCAGCCCTTTGGTTACAAAGTCGAGGTTCTGTTCCAATGAGATGTCTGTCTGGATTTTGTTTACCCAGTTTTCGTTGAAACCGGTTTGCGTAGCCGCTACCCATGGATTGGTCTGGTTGCCTGTGCCTACTGCGGGCACATATCCGTTTGAATACAGTATCGGCGTCCGTATAGCGCTGTACCCGAACAGTTCGCCCCAAACGTCGCTGTCGCCGAGTCCCGGACTGTTACGCTTTGACAGCGATCCCGAAACGCCTACTTTCAACAGCGTTGTTTTCGTTACATTGATGTCGGCGTTCATTCTGTAATTCCAGCGTTTGTAGTTTGCGTTGGTGTTGTAATTTTTCCTCAGCGTAGCGTCGGTATTGTACATACCCTGTTCATCGACATAACTTCCCGAAACGTAATAGCGGGTGATGTTTCCGCCTCCGTTCAGGCTCACGTTCGCCCGATAACTCATTGCTCCGTCTTTCAGCAGCAAGTCCATCCAGTCCACATTCGGATAGAGGTCGGGATCCAGCCCCCGTCGGAGGATTTCCAACTCTTCGGGCTGATACATCGGCTCCTGATTACGTGTGATACGCGCCTCGTTCAGCAGATTGGCGTATGTGATGCCGTCCACAAATTCGGGGGTGATAGTACGCGTATTGTACGTGGTTTCCGCCTTTACGCTGATGTTGATTTTGCTGTCTTTTCCACGTTTTGTGGTTATCAGCACAACACCGTTGGCGCCTTTCGACCCGTAAATAGCGGTTGCCGAAGCATCTTTAAGTACGGATATCGATTCAATATCCTCGATGTTCAGTTCATCCATATTTCGCTCGAAACCGTCTACTAATACGTATGCACTGCTGCCGGCTCCAAAGGTCGATATACCCCGAATCCAGAACTCGGAAATGTTTTTCCCCGGCTGTCCGGATGTTGTCCTCGCCAACACTCCCGCTACATTCCCCGCCAGAGCGTTGGTAATGCTCGACGAAGGATTCGACTTCAATTCTTTCATCTCCACAGTTGTGATTGCTCCGGTAACAGTCAGTTTCCGTTGCGCTCCCGTAGCGGTGATAACCACTTCGTCGATGACGTTGCTTTCGGCTTCCTTCATCGTTACATTAACCTGTGTCTGATCGACTATCCGTTCTTCATACGTCTCAAAGCCTACAAAGGAAAAAATCAGTGTCTGATACTTTTCTACTTTGATGGTATACTTTCCCTCCGAGTTGGCGGTTGTACCCAAACCGGGAACATCTTTCACCGAAATGTTCGCTCCCTCTAAAGGGTCATTGTTTACATCGACAATCGTACCTGTGATTTCGACGGTTTGCCTCTGCTGCTGTGCGTAAACGCCAACGAACATGCCCGGAAGCAGCATCAGGACAATGGCGCAATATAAAAATCTGTTCATTATATTCTTCATTTAATTGTTTGTTTATTCACCTGTTCCTTCTTCTGTTTCCTCCTCTGTTTCTTCTCCCGTATCTTCCATTGCGATTTTACGTATACGACGATTATTTTTGTCGCCCACGTAGAATGTGTTAGTCGATTCGTCGTATGCCAGTCCCGTCGGATCGCGGAAACGTGTCTCAAGCCTCAGGTCGCCTTCGACATATCCCCAAACATCGGTATTAAGACTCGTACTGCCGCGTCCTGCAAAGGTGCTCACCAATCCGTCCGGCGTCAAAATGCGTATGCAGTGATTGTTACAGTCGGTAAAATAGAAATCATACTCGTCCTGCCTCCCTGCATATTCGGGATTCTTCACAAATACGCCCTGATACGGTCTGTTCAGACGGGCTGCCGAGCCTACTGCATCAAGATAACCCGACGCTCTGGATTCGCCGCATACTAAATATGCCGGAGTGAATTTCTTCGTATTCCAGTTGTAATCGGAGCGCAGGATGTAATGCTGATTGACCACGACAATGTAGGCGTAATTGCCCGACGGGTGTATCCGGATGTTAAATTCCCAGTTGACGTCCTGTATTTTGAACAGTTCTTCGTAATCCTTTACGCCCAGAGTTCCTCCGAAATACTGTGCATTCGCCAGATCGAAACGGTAGAACTGCCCTTTTTCGTAACTGTTGAAATACAATTCGCCGTTTATCGGATGAATCGAACCTCCATTGCACTGCCGATACCGTGTGAGCACCTGTTGACCGGACATAAAGTTATTTTGCCTCGGTACGATGACAGTACTTGGATCTTCCGTGCCTTCCTGGTCATTGGCGATGATCATGTATTGACCGTCAAGGGTGAAATCCACAGAGCGTACGCGGTCAAAATTGCTTCCTTTCGCCAACACCCGGCTAAATCTCTCTTCCTGAAGATCGATCAGCGAAAGTTCAGCGCCGTCAAACGCTATGTAAAGGTGATTCGGATTCTGCGGATCAAACTTCATCCAACTGTCGTTTTTAAACAGCGTTGCTTGTGAAAAATCAGCATAATTACCGTTTGGCTGGTCGTCCCGTTCGTTTCTGTATCCGAACAGTGTGCTTGTCACCATCTTCCGCTGGTAGGCAAACGAACTTGCAGCGGCAGCAACCACAGGATTCTCTCCGTCGCCAATACGGATCTCAATATTTCCGGCAAAAGCCTTCTCAGGTACGATGCAATAAATTGCATCGCCTGTTACGCCAATAACTTTGGCTTCCTTTCCGCCAATGAACACGTGAATTATCTCCGTGTCATTGCCGAAATTCTTTCCGTAGATTATCAGGCGTTGTCCCACGCTGCCTTCCTTAGGCGTGAAATCCGAAATCTCTACCGGTTGAGAAGAATCAAACGGAGGGATCGTAGCCTGATTATCATCATCTTTTTCGCCGCATCCGACGAAACACAAGGCAGTTACTAATACTGCCAACGCCAGCGTCATTCCTCTAATGAACCGGCGACTTTCTTTAATGAGAAATCTTTTTACTTCCATAAAACATTAAATTAGTAATGGTTAATAAATTATTATTATTGTTGTTATTATAATCATGAGAGATGGGTTTGTTGGATTTTATAGAAATTCCGGTCAATGTCCCTAAAAAAGAAGCAGATTTTTCTCTTAATCGACGTTTCCCGAACGATGCAAAATACGCTTCGGAGTACGTTTCGCAATCGCCTGTAATCGCTGCAAAAATACTGTGATACAATCTTTTGCCTATACAACAAAGGTCTGCGCATAATAGCGTACAAACAAGCGTACGTACACCCCGCAGGCATGTATATACGTATAGTCTGTGTATGTGTACGCATAGCGTACAATGACGTAACTGCCTGATTACTTCTCTCTCTCTCTCTCTCTCTCTCTCTCTCTCTCTCTCTCTCTCTCTATCTCTCTCTCTCTCTCTCTCTCTCTCTCTCTCTCTCTCTCTCTCTCTCTCTCTCTCTCTCTCTCTGCAAAAATCGTGCCAAACCAATCAATTTCCTGGCTTAACCAATCAATTTCCTGGCTTATTTGCAAATTATTTGAGAAAAACAGATTCATATACATTATTTCTTTACCTTATTTTAACCTAAAATCATTATCGCTTTTTACGGCGCGAATGTAGTAAAAAGTTTTTTAATCAAACAAATATTTTTGTTGCAATTGATGAAATATTTTTTAAGCCCGTATCCGATAACTTGTCTGTCAGTAGATTATAATTTGAAAAAATATTTTCTATTTGCTAATATTTTCCCTGCCTTTTAGCGCCCGCAGACATTTTTTTTGTGCCCCGTAGCCATTTTTTTGTACAATTTTGTTCTGTATATCGAAGATGTTTATCCCAAAATGTTCATTTGGCTGACGACAGCCAAATCATAAATCTAAATCATTCTGAAACCTCTAAGAGGTTTCAGAATGATGGGCTTGTGCATGTTTCTATTGATATGAATGCCCTAACGGGCAAAATCATCGTTTTATTTATGATTTTAGATTTACGATTTGGCTGGCGACAGCCGTTCATACTTCATTGAATCATTCATTACCGATTTCAAATCAATTTCTGTTCCTCCGTGTTTCTTGCTTTCGTCTGCCGCTTCCATAAAAGCGATGATTTCCAGCGTTTGTTCTACGGGGAATGGGAGTATTTTCGTGTCGTAAAATTCGGTGATTTTCGCAAGCAATGGATTGTAGCCTCCGTCTCTGCTGAGATATACAATGCTCTTTTCGCCGAAAACCGTTGCTCCGTAACCGTATTTGCCATTGCGCATACCGCGAAACGTCCCTATCCGGTTATCGTTCCACACGCCGTCGACGCTGTCCGTTTCGGGCATATATGTCCGTCTGACCGACTTGCATCCTGCGCCCATTATGGAAAACAGGAGTTCGACGCCGTGAATGCCGTACCAGAATAAATCGGGATGATGCGGTTCGATACTCGCAGGTCCATACGCATCCGTTCCCGTGATTTTACCTGCGGTTTCCGATACATTCTCTACGCCGGTCGGGTATCGCAGCGACGAAGACGAAAACATCGGCGTGTTGTATTCGCGGGCGGCTTCGACAATGGCGTAAGCGTCGCGGTACGACGCGGCGAAGGGTTTGTCGATAAACAGCGGTTTGCCTGCTTTCAGGACAGGCATTGCCAGTTCGAGATGTTTATTTCCGTCGATGCAGGTTATCAGGACAACATCCACTTTGTCCAGCAGTTCTTCCATCGAATCGACAATTTCGACGCCCTGTCCTTTGATTTCTTCCGTAATTTTGGGAATCTGCTCTTTCCATTCCGTGATGAGTTCCGTACCTTTCGGATAAGCCGTCGTTACCTTGTAACCGCGATACCTGTCGCCGGCGTCCGGAGCGTTAAACGCCCGAGTAAAAGCC
>JAIRMH010000331.1 GCA_031258835.1 Tannerella sp. | reverse complement strand
AAACGGTATCAGAGAAGGTTTTACTTGTGTATATATCGGCATATTGGTTAGCTTTAAGACCGCAGGTATCTATATGGGTAAAGGAAGAACTGTTTTTGGGAGCGGTGGCAGGGCCGTCCCATGCCATGAGCAATCGTCCGGTTTGTGCATTGTATATTTTATTGTACACAATCACTTCGGGAATGCCGTCGCCGTTGAGGTCGGCGATATAGGGCGCCGGGACGTCGTAGACCAGATGATCTGTCCCCGTTAACGGCGCTTTGTATCCGACCGTCGCTTTCCAGTATTCCTTTATATCTATAATTGTATCCGCGGCGCTGTTTGTTTCGACTTTGAATGCGACTACCTGCTCGCTGTATTTGTGGGCGGCATTAGCTGAATTTCTTCCTATCGGAAAGGCCATGATGATTTCGCCTTTCCCGTCGTTATCCACATCGGCAATCGCCATATAGGAGGGGGATGAATGATAGCCGCTGGCGTCCGGATTGTCACTTGAGACAACAAAGTCAAACCCCATATCCTTTTCGACAAGTGTTTTTCCGGTTTGACCGTCCATGATTATTATATATCCGGCGCTTGCTGTTACTTGGTAAAAAGTACTCGCCAGGCCTACAGCCAGGATTTCAGGTTTCTTGTCGCCGTTCAGGTCGCCTACCAACGGCAGCGAATATACGATGATTTTGTGACTATGTGGTGAAGGAACCGCGTTGGAGTGGAACTTATTCTCGACGGCAAATCCGCCTCCCTGGAAATCCTCAAAGCACTTCAAGTCATTCGGCAAGACGTTGATGGGTTGATTATAGTACGTCACCTTTATCACGACCGTCGCTATAGAGGTAGTATTATTGCATTTAATCGCATATTGTATCCTCACGGTTGTGTCACGGCATGAACGGCTGGGGTCAAAAATCATATAATCGCCCTTTGTCTCTACCGTGCCTTCGTTGTTGAGCGTGGTTAGAATATGCCATGAATAGCTGTCTATACAAGGCATCGTATCATTAGCGATGACGTTAATCCGGACGGATTGCATCGGGCCGGTTGTCACCGTATCGTTGACCGCTTCAAGCGATCCGTATGTTTGCGAGTGAATATATGAAGAAAAGAATACAAATATCACCCCACTAATTAATGAATAAATTCGCAACATTGATTTATTTTTTTTATGTTTTCTATTATGTGAAATCATGCTAATACACTATTTATTTATTTTTTAAACGCTATTCATATTCTACACTGAAACAGCATAGAACAGTCCCCTTCTGTTATTATTTCCGTATTCATACATTCCGAAACTGTCCTGCATTGTGATTACTGACAGTTCCCTCCTGTCCTTGAAACATCTATTTATCATCAACCTTTTCTAATTAATAAAACGGCTTTCTCTTCCTCACGCCGTTACATTTAACTTCTCCACTATTGAAAGATTGAAAGATTTAATACACACTGTTACGCACTGTAACATACTGTATCATTCAGTCAAATTTTAAAAATATCGCCCCAAAGATAAAACTGTTTTCACAAATAACCAAACAAAAAAACATTCAGCAAGCGCATAAATACCCTGTGTGGGTGTATTTTTTCACATAATATACCGTTATCCGCTTGTTTTCATCCACTAATTATTGTTTTTTAACCGTGCGGCATTGCATCCGGATTACATAAAATAAATAAGGATACGAAAGGGGGATCACCTCCGCCTTCCCCTCCTCCATCCGGGTAAACAGGGGTTAAAAATGAGTAACACCATTGCGATATCAATCAAAAACGAATATATTTGCAATTATAAAAAATGATATACTTATGCGTCTTTGGGTGAAACGGATTGGAATGGTACTGTTGATACCGGCAGTTTTGATACTGTCGGCATTCGTGGTTTTATACATTCCCTCCGTCCAGGATATGATCGTCCGGAAAGCAGCCGGTTATGCGTCTGAGGTAACCGGCATGGGGATCGAAATTGAGCGTCTCCGGCTTTCCTTTCCGTTAAATCTTTCCGCACACAATGTCTCCGCCGTCGCTCCGGGCAATGATACGTTGCTGCATCTGCAGAGGCTTACGTTGCAGGTGCGCTTCAAGCCGTTACTGAAAGGAATCCTGTCCGCAGGCGGAATCCGTCTGGAAAAACTTGATTTCAATACGGGCAACCTGCTGGACGGCGTGGTCGTGAAAGGCCGCGCCGGCGATGTCTTTCTCCGGGCGGATTCCGTCAGTCCGGCGAACGAACGTGCGTTGCTGAATCAGGTCGTCCTGTCGGATGCCGAGATCGACCTGTTCGTCTGTGACACGACGGCGGCGGATACCTCAACGCTCGAAACAAACTGGCTGATAACGGTGGAACAGACGGAGTTGCACCGTGTTGCTTTCTCGTGCCGCCTGCCGTGCGATTCCGTCTCCCTCGATTTGCAGATCGACAACGCCCTGCTGACCGACGCCGTTGCAGACCTGGGCGGATACTTCTACGGAGCATCGCATCTGCAGCTGGATGTGCCGGCGTTTTTTTACGACACGGATCTGCGCGAGACCCTGCCGGCGGGATTCGATGCGTCGCATATTCACCTTTATGACGTGCATTTATGGCTCGATTCCTTATCGTACACATACGAAAAAGACCTGTACGCCCAGCTGAAAGCAGGTTCGGCCTGCGAGCGTTCGGGCATTGTCC
>JAIRMH010000330.1 GCA_031258835.1 Tannerella sp. | reverse complement strand
TAATCTTTGAAAACTTCGGTATGTTTTGCGAAATAATCGGCGGTATGTTCTTTGAGATTACCGATTTCCAGAATATCCGACATATATTTGTTGAGTTCGATGTTTGTAATGAAGCCTTCGGGTCTGAAAGTGTTTTCGGGGGCATACACTGCCAAAAATACTTCTTCGCCGGTGTGTCCTCCGGTTGTAAATCCGAAACAAGTGTGTCCGTTAAGTATTTCGGTAATAATCCTTTTAATACTTGTTCCTTTCATTCGTTCTTCGGCGGTCAAAGCGCTTTTCTTATAATCTTTCGACGATAATATTTTTGTCAGTTCATTATCGGTCAAATCAATGTCAGTGTATTGTTTGACTGTATTCTTGATTTCACTGCTTTCGGTGTTTTTCAATATCTCGACTAAAGATTCCGTCGTGATTTTAAATTTCGAAACATTTTTGAACAAATCGTCTTTCGTGAGTTTCGAATAGTTGGGACAACGTTCTGCTCCGATGCTGATTCCGCTGTTTCCATGGTCGGGAACGGCAATGACAACTGTTTCGCCGTTTTTCTTAGCGAAATCGACAGCCACGCCGAATGCTTCGTCGAACGCAAGCATGTCGGTAATCATTGCTACGGGATCGTTTGCATGCGCCGCCCAGTCAACTTTGCTGCCTTCGACCATCAGGAAAAATCCGTTTTCGTTTTTCGAAAGTTTTTCGATTGCTTTCTCGGTCATTTCGGCTAACGAAGGGTACAGTTTTTCGTCGCGGTCGAGGTCGTAAGGCATGTCGTCGTCACGGAATAAACTCCACATCTTATTGCCTTTATGCGAACGAAATCCGTCGATATCGTTCAGATAAATTCCATATCCTTCTTTCGTCAGATAACTTTTATGTTCGTCTTTCAAATGTCTTACGCCACCGCCCACTAATACGTCTATGTTGTTGTGAACCATTTGCGAAGCAATCCAAGTATATTTGCCGCGATCGTAACTGTGCGACGAACAGTCAGCCGGCGTGGCATGTGGAAACTCGCATGTAAACACCAGCCCGGCAGCCATTTTGTTGAAAATCTTCGCCGCCTCGAGGACGGTCATCAAAGGTTGATACGCCATAGTCGAATCCATCGGAATGATGTCGTTTCCCGGATCTGCCGGCGGATAAGTCGCAACGTAACCGGCACGGCTTGGAACACCTGTCATAAAACACGAAGTCGTTGGCGCCGAATCGCCAATCGGCGCATTCGACGAATATGTCAATACCGACCCGCACAAATAAGGATCTAAATACAAATTCGGCTTTTCCGGATGCAGGTACCTCTGATACCAGCGCGCCGACGATACCGTAGCCCACGAAGTCCCGTCGGGAATCATCAGTATCACGTTCTTAACTCTCTTCTCCTGACCGTATCCGCTAAATGCGAATATGATCATCAACAGTACAGATAATATGTTTCTTTTCATCAACTAAATATTTAAAAAAGTCCGCACAAAATTAGTCTTTTTAATAAAACCAGCAAAATAAATTATTGCCTGCGACTTTTATCCGCTGATAATGACCGCCTTTAAAAGAAAAATTCACCAAAAATATGCGGCTTATAATCATGTCGTTATACCGAAATAGATAGAATTTATCGAAAAATATATTTGCAGTATCAAAAAAATGTTTACCTTTGCAGCCGCAAAAAAGCCCGGATGGCGGAATTGGTAGACGCGCTGGTCTCAAACACCAGTGGATTAAACTCCGTGTCGGTTCGATCCCGACTCCGGGTACAAAATGAAACGTCAATAATCTATATAAGGTTATTGACGTTTTTAATTTATAGATTTTGTCCCTTTTTTGTCCCTCAACTAAAAAAATAGCCCCAAAAATATTTTTTGAGACTATTTAATGTAATTTAAAATGACCTTTCGGTACAATTTCGACGGCAAAGGTAATATTTTCCCAATAAACTATGAAACGTCCCCTTTTTTCATTACCTTGTCCAAGTCGCTACGTTCTGACGGATAAAACACCTTCTAAATGTATTTCAAAATATCCTGTTATACCGGCATTCCGGTACTTATCGCATTGGATATAGAACTTATTTTCGTACTCTTTGAGGGCTTTTGTCTTTGATAATGAAGCATGCCCGTTCATAGTTATAATCTTATAACAGTTACTTTTTGACGGCGTGTTTCCAAATATTATTTGATATTCCATACCTTATTATAATAGTATCTTTTTTAATTCCTGCAACCTGCATAAATACGGCAAAAACGTTGGATTATCGGCGTTTGCTTTCACAACAGCAAAATGACTGTCAAGAAACGACTGTACATTAATCAGTGTAGTCCATGCGTTCAGTTTAATAGATTCCGGCAAGTCTATTCCTTTGAAAAAGGCTTCCAGACTGTTTATTTCCTGTTCCCAATCTTTCGGATTTATAACATCGTTCTTATTGAACAGCGTTTCGTCCGTTGTGAGAAATTGAACACCGTTCCATTTTGATATTGAACATCGACCCAAATACGCCACTTGAATACGTCCATTCTTGCGCATGTTCCTTATATACCAGCAGATATAAGGGCGCGGTATACCCGTATCTATCTCACATTCAAACATTGTCGCCGGCTCCCGCTTAAAATACTCATGCACGATTTGGTAATCTGCGGAACGTTTTATACTTTTGCCGCCGGTTTCAATAAGTCCTTGCCCTTTGGGGCACTGCGGGACTTGACGGGTATGTGATTGATAATCCGTATGCTAAAAGCATACGGTTAATAAAGTATCGTCGCTGCGCGACTTGACGGGTATGTGATTGATAATCCGTATGCTAAAAGCAGGCTAAAGCCTGTGGAACATTGGGTCTAAAATCTATTGGGAGTCCATGGGCTTTAGCCCAATATTCTCAATAGCCCGTGGCTTTAGCCACGGGGAGGAGGGAATATTAGGCTAAAGTAAATCTGCGAAAATCTGTGGATAAAAATGAAAAATTATGTGATATGTCGTCCCACATTACAATCGGTTTAAAATAAATCGATTGTATTTTAGTTATATGAAAGTGACGTATCCATACATCGATGACACAACACGTATGCCGATGTATAAGGGTAATAAAGTGTCATCTCTGTGGGATGTACTGTTATACTTTTATTAATTTCCTATTACTAATGTGAAAGTTTTTTTGAACTTTAAATATTTGACAAACAGACTATAAGTTGTAAAGATAAAAAATATTTTCGCATTTGCAACAAAAAAGATGTTCGATTAAAAAACTTTTCACTACATTTGCGCCGTAAAATCAAAAAATGATTTTCGAAGAATGGATATATAAATTGTAAGATAAAGAGATATGAAACTTTTTTTCGCAAATAATTGTCAGATGAACAGGGAAATCATTCGTCAACCATATATCACCGCTATCACTGCGACATGTTTTTTTTACCAAATTATAACAATATTTTACCGAAAAATGAGAAAATAAATTCAATCTTTAAATATATGACAAAAAGAATTTTATTATTCATTATCCTGCTCGCCATATTACCTGCACAGATATTCAGTCAGGGAACGAGCGCGAAGGTTGAAGGTCAACATTATCCTGCTGTTCCGGATATGTTTGGCGGTCCGATGGGTATAGAGCGGGTAGCGTATGGCGGTTTTCCGCTTGACGCGCATCACAAGTTCTACAAATCCGAAGTACAGGATTCTGCCGGGCATGTCATCCGGCTGCAAATCGATTTAGGGAATCCGTACAACATTGACGAGGTAAAACTGTACCCTGTCATCGTCCACACACATCCGTCCGTACGTTCGAATTTTCCCTTGCGTTTCCGTATCGAGACAGACAACGACCCGGAATTTCCGCAGCCGCAACTTGTCTTCGACCATACCGGAAGCGATCTGGTTGAAGAGATTGCGCCCGAACGAATCGAAAAGTTCCGTCCCGCCCAGCCTGTGCGTGGACGTTACGTCCGGCTGACCGTCACCAAACTGAATACCACCGACAACAAGAAGTTTCTGTTTGAACTGTGGCGGTTCGAAGTGATTTCCGGCGGAAAAGATGTTGCGGAAGGACGTCCGCTTTACGATTCCGAGCGCGGTTTTCTGGGGAAACATGACTTGTTGCGTCCACAGCGTCCGAGTGGTGAAGGCGTAGTAACCGACAATCCCGAAAACGTGACGCAACCCGAAACGTGGAAGCCGGTTCATACGAATTTGTCCGTTCCGAGAGACGGCGTCAGTCTTGCTCCCGGGCTGTTCAAGACGACGATGGAACGTAACGCCGAGTATCTTATGAACACATACACAGCGGACGAAATGCTCAACGAATACCGTCTGCGTGCAGGGAAACCCTCGCCTGCCAAGATGAAAGCGAACTTTTGGATAGACCAGTTGCACGGGTCGAATGCCGGTCGTTTCCTGCTGGGCGCCGGGAATTATCTCCGCTGGACGGAAGACAAACGTCTGCGTACGCGGCTGAACGAAATTGTCGACGGCGTCGAGGATTGCCGCGACCCCAACGGTTATTACATCATGGGATTCCCCGAAAAAGAGTTCTTCTATCATGAAAACAGCGGATATTGCCGTTCGATGTTAACGCAGGGACTGATAGAAGCAAGCATTGCCGGCAATCAAAAGGCGCTGCCGATGTTGCGCGCTTATTACGACTGGTTCAATCGCTGCCCTTATCTCCCCGAAATTGTGCAGCGCGGACATTTCGGACGACAGGGAATCATTGCAAGTACGCGACTGTATAACACGCCCGTCGGTAAACCGGAAGATTTGCAGGTCGTACAGCGATATTATATCGAAGATTACTGGATGAAACAGTTGGTTGACCGCGACATCGACGCCATCTGGAAGTTACCCTACGACCGCCCGCACTGCTATTTGATTCCTACGCTGGAATCTTACGCCGACCTGTACAAAGCCACCGGCGAACAGCAATATCTGGACGCCGTTTTCGGCGGCTGGGATCTTTATAAAGACTATTATCAGCATATCGGAGGCGCTATCAGCGTTTGTGAAGGAGCGCCGTTCCCGCCGAAGTCCAATCTCCTGGACGGACGTACGGGCGAACTCTGCGGTAATGTGTTCTGGATATTCCTCAATCAACGGCTTCACCTCCTGTATCCCGAAGAGGAAAAATATGTCAATGAAATCGAAAAGTCCATTTACAATGTGGCGCTTCCCGACCAGTCGCAAAACGGCAGCATACGGTATCATACGAAACTCGTCCATCGAAAGTCGAACGGCGACATGAAGAATACATGCTGCGAACTGCAAGGAACAAGGCTCTTTTCCGCATTGCCGGAATTTATTTACACAAAAGCGGCAGACGGCATATTCGTCGACCTGTTCCATTCCTCCAAAGTAACTTGGGAACACGACGGGAAATTGTTTAAAATGGAGATGACTACTCATTTCCCAAATCAGACGGACGTGAAACTGAAATTATCGCTTCGCAGGAAAGCGGCGAGCAATATTCGAATCCGTGTTCCGGCATGGGCAACCCAACCGGTGGATATACTGATAAACGGAAAGGTCTCCGCCACCGGCGCGCCCGGAAGTTACGTCAGTCTGCAACGCGAATGGTCGAACAACGACATTATCAGTTTCGAACTGCCTATCGAATTTAAGATAACTGCATACGAAGGCGCTACTCAACCCTACTGCGACAAAGATAAACATACGCACGCGCTTGAATACGGTCCGATACTGATGGCGCTCACAGGCGAAAGTATATCGAAAGGACAGATAACGCTGCCGTTTCCGGCCTCGCAACTTGTCGGGAAACTGCTGCCCGAAGACGAACATGGTCACGAACACAGTCATGCTCTTCATTTTAAAATAGCGGGCGTAGACGATGAAACTTTGCGTTTCGTGCCTTATTATGAAATTGAAAAGGAAAAAATGACTTGCTTCGCTTTCTTTACCGGAAAGTGAAGAAATAGTGAAATGATATGACAAAAAGAATTCGAACGTAAAAGGGAAAAGGAACTCAAATGTATACTAAGACGGTTGGAAAATCCCCTCAGTATGATTTCCAGTCGCAGCCTTACGAGGCGCTTTCTTACTTTGCCGGAAGTCCCCCGTAGCCTTACGAGAGGCTTTCTTACTTTGCCGGAAGTCCCCCGTAGCATTGCGACGGCTTTCATACCTTGCCGGAGGTTTCCCGTAGCATTGCGACGGCTTTCATACCTTGCCGGAAAAACCGTTGCATTTCAATATCGAAGGAACAGACGGCGTTGAATATCTTCCGTATTATGCGATTCAAAACGAAACGTTTACCTGTTATCCGTTTTTTGAATAACAAAATTGGACTTGAAATTCGTGTAATTAGCAAATAAAATCTTTGTACGGATTTTTATTCGTACATTTGCGCTAAATTATATCAGGATATTTATTAAAAAATTAAATAAGATGAAACGTTTTTTTAACACCACAGGACCATGTAATCCGGAAGAGCATTACATGTTACCTCCTGAAGACCGTTTAGTTGGAGCGCAGTTAAGCCGTTATATA
>JAIRMH010000302.1 GCA_031258835.1 Tannerella sp. | reverse complement strand
TACAAGCCTGAAAGGGGAAAAAGCGAACACCGCACCCTGACCGTTGAGGAACTGCAAACGATCATGCATACCGATTTCTTTTCCTGCACACGCAACCTGACCCGCGACCTGTTTGTTTTTTCCGCTTTCACGGGACTGGCTTATGTCGACATAAAGAACCTGGCTACAAAAGAACTTGTCACAACAGATGACGGCAACCGGTGGATCGTCACGGCACGGAAGAAAACCGGTACGGTTTCGCGCATCCGTCTTTTGGATATTCCCGTCCGTATCATTGAAAAATATAAAGACGAGCGGATTGACGGCAGGATATTCCCCGTACCCGGATATACTACCGTCGATATTAACCTCAAACGGATAGACGAAATCTGCAGCATCAATAAACGCCTGACCTTCCACATGGCAAGACATGTAATTTTTTCTTTCCAATTGAAAACAAGCAAGTTACAAGAATATTTTTCTTGACAGGTAACGGTTTAGAAACGAGCGAGTCCCGCTTTTTTACGCCATTTTTCACAAATCACAAAGAACGCCTTTCGATTACAAAGGTAGAAAAGTTATTCGACTTGGCCTAAATTATTTCATTCTATTTTACGGGAATTTTCACATTGCAAACCTCTTCAATCTCTGCTCTTTCTTGTCCCGTCGCGTAAAATTAACGAGCAACTTTCCGGGTAATTTGACTGGAATCGCTATCTTTGCATTTAGAAAATTACGGTGTAAAAACCGCTTAGATATAACATAACGTTCGCTGAACGTCTCGACACGAAAACTGGCACTTTTCAAACAACCGAGAATAACAGTCGCAATGTTCATGCTATACGAAAGTATGGCGTGGGCTTGCCTGTTTCGGTTGTTGGGTATGCCAGTACCTCGTGTCGGAATAGCGTAAGTTCACGCTTTTTTATTGGATGCAGGCGAACACGGTATAAACAATTAAATTGAAGATAAATGAAAAAGATTAAAGTTTTCATCGCTGTGTCGCTTGATGGTTACATTGCCCGTCCTGATGGCGGAATGGATTGGCTGGCAGGACTTAATGCTCCTGCCCTGAAAGAATTTAAGGATAAAGTGTTTTACGATTCGATAGACACTATCCTTATGGGAAATGGTACATATCAGGAAATAACATCTTTTGATGTGGATTGGCCGTACAAAAACAAAACGACTTATGTGCTTTCCCGTCGAAAAGATAATTTGCCTCCCAAGGCAAACATATCGTATCTTACTGAAAATGTATTGGAATACATACGTCAAATCAAACGTCAGGATGGCAAGGATATTTGGCTTTTAGGTGGCGGACGAACGATAAGGCTTTTGTTGAACCATGATTTGGTAGATGAACTGCACCTCTGTTACATCCCTGTTATGTTTGGCGACGGTATTCCTTTGTTCCCATCCGGGATGAAAACATCAAGATGGGAATTGCGCGGTAGCAAGACGTTTGAATCCGGTATATTGAAGGCCGATTACGTGTTATCCGCATAACAAAACATTTACGAATCAAAAATAGCAAGAATGGACAACCTCCTGAAAAAGCAATTTATCCGGAAATACATCCGAAAATCCATTTTGGTCGAAAAAACACCGTGTTTTGTCGAAAAATCCTTTAGTGTATTTTGGACGCCTTTACTTTTGTCTCTTCAAATTAAAATAGAAAACAGACATGAAGAAACAGGTATTCGTTTTATGGGCAATTATGATTGTTGGATTATCACCAGTACGGGCGGTGGCGCAGCCGGGTGGAAACATCCGGGGCGTCGTCACCGATGCGGCGTCGGGACAAACGTTATCGTATGTGACGGTGACGGTGTTGAACACAAATCCCACCGTTGGGACGACAACGGATGAACAGGGGGCTTTCACGCTGCCGCCACTGCCCATCGGGCGCTATAACATTCAGGCGTCGTTTGTCGGATATGAACCGGCGACAATCAGGGAAGTGATGGTTTCATCAGCTAAAGAAACCGTACTGGAAATTACAATGAAGGAAAGCGTACAGGTATTGGACGAAATAGTTGTCCGTCCGAAGACGAACAAGGAATCGCCGCTCAACCCGATGGCACTGGCCGGGGCGCGGATGCTCAGCGTGGAAGAAGCAAGCCGTTATGCAGGCGGTTTCGATGACCCTGCGCGGCTGGTCGGTTCGTTTGCGGGCGTAGCGGGCGATGTAACAAGCAACAGCATTGCCATCCGGGGCAATTCGCCGCAATTCCTGCAATGGAAATTAGAAGGTGTTGAAATACCCAATCCCAGCCATTATCCCGAAATCGGCGGCGTGGGCGGAGGCATCCTGACGGCGTTCAGTTCACAGGTGCTGGGTAATTCCGACTTCTATGCGGGCGCTTTTCCGGCGGAATACAACAATGCGTTGTCCGGCGTATTTGACATGGCGCTGCGCAACGGAAACAACCAACGATACGAACATACGGCGCAAGTAGGGACGCTCGGCGTGGAATTTGCTTCCGAAGGGCCTTTCAAAAAAGGAGAGCGGGCTTCTTACCTGTTTAATTACCGCTATTCGTCGATGGCTTTGGCAGGCGACATTGTCGGCGGCGATTTGAAGGAGGTTTCCAGTATGCGCTATCAGGACTTGTCGTTCAAAATCAATCTTCCGACAAAAAAAGCAGGAACATTCTCGCTGTGGGGTATCGGCACATCCGACGGTTTTATCAGTGACTTGCCGGATGACTTGACCGGCTACGACTACATTCCAATCGAACAGACAGCACGCCAATATATGGGAGCGGCGGGACTGGGGCACAAGATTTTCCTCAACGAAAACAGTTTCCTGAAATCCACTTTAGCCGCCACGTATGCAAAGAATCATTCGCAAGCCGATCTCTACGACGCCAACCGTCAAAACCCTCAACAGATACTGGACATGCTGGACAAAAACGCCAGTCTTGTTTTCAACTCCTGCCTGAACACGAAGTTCAACGCCCGCCACACAAATCGTACCGGTATCACGCTGACCGGTTTGTTCTATGACGATAACTACAATATCGTACCGAACTACCCTTACTCCAACGGCGAACCGATGATGAATTTTGCCGATGCCGATGGAAGCAGCCTGCTGGCTTCGGCGTTCAGCCAGTCGTCCTACCAGTTCAACGAACGACTCACGGCGCAGTATGGCATTAATGTCCAATATTTTGCACTCAACCGGCGCTGGACATCCGAGAACAGGGCAAGCATCCGCTGGCAGGCGTCCCCGCGCCATGCTTTTGCTTTGGCTTATGGTATGCACAGCCGTCACGAGCGGCTCGATTATTATTTTGTTACCACTCCGGAAACGGGCAACCGTTTGGTAAACAAAAACCTTGATTTTGCCAAAGCTCATCATGCGGTATTGAGTTACGACTGGAATGTTTCGGACAACATACACTTCAAGGCCGAACCCTATTTCCAATACCTGTACGATGTGCCGGTAACGCCGGGCAGCAGCATTTCCATTATCAACCAAACCGATTTTTATATGGACAAACAATTGGTAAACGATGGAAAAGGGCGGAATTTCGGTGTCGATTTCACTTTTGAACGCTATCTCAAAGACGGTTACTATTACATGCTGACGGCTTCCGTTTTCGATTCCAAATATCGCGGTGGCGACGGCGTTTGGCGAAACACGCGCTACAACCGCCACTTCCTGACCAATGTACTTGGCGGCAAAGAGTGGATGATCGGACGAAAGCGGCAGAACATACTGGGTGTAAACATTCGCCTGAACTGGATGGGCGGCGGTTATTATACGCCCCTTGATGAAGCGGCGTCGCTTGCCGGACAGCGTCCCGTTGAAGATGAGAACCGCGTGATGGACAGTCAAAATCCAGCCGTATTTGTTGCACACGTAACAGTAAACCTGAAAATCAACAGGCCGGGTCTGGCACACGAGTTCGGAATAAAAATGCTGAATGTGACAGGTAAAAAAGAGTTCGTGAATTTCGACTATAACTACCGAACCGGACAAATGGACAAGACAGGAGCTGCTATCAGCATACCCAATATTTACTATAAAGTAACGTTTTAAAAGAAACATGAAACGGAAGATAGCAAATAACATGGCGATTGTGGCGATACTGGGTTTTATCGCTCTGGGGCGGATATATCTGGTCTCCCCGGAAGGGTTGCGGATTGCCGGAACAGCTTTGACTGTGGAGATTGCTATACTTACGCTGGCTTATTTCATGGCGACAATCCTGAATATCCGCGTACTGGTTCCCCGTTTGCTGCTCCGTAACCGTTTCACGGCATATATGCTTTCATTGCTGGGGTTCACTGTGATTTTTACCGCTATCGAAGTGGGGTTTGAGCGTTTATTGATCGACTATTATCATTTGTTACCCGGAAAGCACTGGTATTTGTCGGACGACAGTATTCTGGTTTTAGAATTGCTGTCTTCCGTTACAGTCTATTTTATCAGCATGGCAGGGACGGCGATTGTTATCTTCATGCGTCTTTGGAAGCAGTCAGGTGCACGGATGCGAGATTTGGAAGAACAAAACGCCCGGAGCGAATTGGAGAAAGTCAGGACACGGATTGATTCCGGGGCATTATTCGATACGCTCGAAAAAGCGGCAGGCATCGTCTGCCGGTCGCCGGCCGAAGCGTCAGGTATATTGATGAAGTTAAGCAAATCGCTTCGCACGCAATTGTACGAAAGTGAATACAAACAGCATACGCCGCCGCAGAAGCTTCCTGCGCAAACATTCAATCTTTCATCGCCTTTCCTGAATTTTCTGACGGACAAACGTTACCGCGCAGGGCGGCATCTGTTGTTGATAACGGGATTCATGCTGATAATGATAGCCAACATCGACGGTACATGGCCGTCATTCCTGGTCACGTTGCCGTTATCGTTGCTGTTTTATCTGATATTAATCTATATCAATATCTACGTATTCTTCCCGAAATTGATGATGAGGAATAAAATGGCCGCTTACATAGCGGCAGTAACTTTTTCGGTAGCGCTATTGCTGCTCGCGATTGCCATACCTCAGCAAACTTCCCATATCCTGAATATAGACGGTAACGGGCATACTTCCATCCGGATACTGGTGCTTTACACTGTCAGTGACATCATTAAAATAAGTTTCCCGATAATTAGCGTAAGCGTCATGCTTCTTTTCCAGTATTGGGTACGGAACGAACGGCATATCGCCGAACTCGAAGCGGCAAGATTGCGCTCGGAACTCGAACAGTTGCAAAACCAGGTAAATCCCCATTTCCTGTTCAACATGCTCAACAATATTATTGTCCTGACAAAGAAAAATCCCGGCGAAGCGGCTAATGTCCTCCATAAATTGAGTAACATGCTGCAATATCAGTTCCGTGGCTTCACGAAGCAATCCATACGCCTTGGTGATGATATACATTTCCTGACCGACTATCTGAACCTCGAAAAGCTGCGGCGGGATAATTTCGAGTTCAGCATCACGGCAGACGATGGCGTAGAAGAAATTTCATAGCCTCCACTGTTGTTTATTCCCTTTGTGGAAAACGCTGTGAAGCACAACAACGACAACCGTAACCTCTCTTTCGTCCGGCTCCGGTTTGACAGGGAAGACGACAATTTGGGCTTCGTGTGTGTCAATTCCAAACCGCTCCGCCCGATGCGTAAGGACGAAGTCGGCGGACTGGGGCTTCCCAATGTGCGCCGCCGCCTTGATTTGCTGTATGGAAACAGGTACCGGCTGGAGATAACCGAGAACGAGACCTCCTACACGGTACAATTAAGTATTGAACTTAAATATAAAAAGATATGAACTGTATTATTGTTGATGACGAACCTTTAGGCCGCGAAGCTATCCGCCTGTTGGTGGAAGATACCCCGGCGCTGGACTTGTCGGGCAGTTTCGGCGACGCCGAATCGGCAGGAAATTTCCTGCTCGGCCATTCTGTTGATTTGGTATTCCTTGACATCCGTATGCCCGGCACGGACGGGATAACGTTT
>JAIRMH010000233.1 GCA_031258835.1 Tannerella sp. | reverse complement strand
GACGGGGTAGTCGGCGGAATCGACGACGTGAATCCGAACGATGTCGAAAACATTTCCGTGCTGAAAGATGCGGCGGCGGCAGCCATCTACGGTTCCAGAGCTACCGGCGGCGTCATCCTGATAACGACCAAAAAAGGTACGGCCGGTAAAACCACCGTGAACTACCAGGGAACGTTCAGCGCCCTGCATCCCATGACATTCAACTGGAAAAATAAAGTGATAGATTCACAAACCTGGATGCGGGCCAATAACGAAGCGATACTGAACGATGGCGGAACAGCGCCCTATTCGGAAGAGGCCATCGCGCAGTATGACGGTTCCGACCCTTCGAAACCCGCCCGCTCGCAGTGGTTCGACTGGATGGAGACGCCCCTACAGTATCAGCATGACATCAGTGTCCGGGGCGGTACGGAAAAACTCAAAGCGTATTTTTCGGCAGGTCACCTCTCGCAGGAAGGACTTCTGCCGAATGATGATTACCGCAAGTTCACGTTTCTGAGCAATTTGAACTGGAAACCGGTCGAACGGCTGGAAATCGCCGTCAATGCGTTCTATTCAAAGGAAAACACAACCCGTCCGGCGGGAAACGCGGTAGCTCAGGAATTGCGTGGCCTGTTGAATCCGCCTGTTGAGCCGTTCCGTTATCCGAACGGGTATTATTATCCCGGATCATTTGCGCAAAACGGTCTTAATGCATATCAGGCGCTGGACGAAGGGGGGAATATACTTTACAATTATGACCGCTACCGTATTTCGGCGGATTTGAAATTTGAAGTGTTCAAAGACCTGTTCCTGAAATATACGCTTTCGTCGAATAATCTTTTTGACCGGAACAATTCGTTTACGCGGTTAGTTACCGGATATAACGAACTGGGTGAAATCAACCGGGTCAACACGGTTCAGGGCGCGGCCTATTCGACGGCTTCGGAAAGCTGGGGCGCTACGCAGTATCTGAGCCACCTGGTTTCGCTGGATTACAGTATCCGCACGGGCGACCATCTGATTACCGCCTTCGCCGGCTTTCAGTCGGAATCCAACCGCTACGACAATATTTCCGCTAGCCGCAGCCGGTTCATTAACAATGAATTGCGCGAACTCTCGGCATCCGTCGGTTCGGGAACGGATTTTACCGGCAATTCGTCTGCCGACGAATGGGCGATGGCGTCGTTTATCGGACGTGCCACGTATGCTTTCAAAGACCGCTATATTTTGGAAGGAACGGTTCGCTATGACGGTTCTTCGCGGTTTTCGCTTAAGCATCGCTGGGCTTTGTTTCCTTCCGTATCTGCGGCCTGGCGGATAAAGGAAGAAGATTTCATGAAGAATGTCGACTGGCTGAGCAACCTGAAACTCCGCGCTTCGTGGGGAGAGCTGGGCAACCAGGGATCAGCGCTCTATCCGTTTGCCACGACGGTCGGACGCAGTAGCTACGCCTTCGGCAACGGCACCGTGACGACGACCTCCATAGGGACGCCGCCGGACCTGAACCTGTCGTGGGAAACGAAAACGACCGTCAACTTCGCGCTTGACTTCGGCCTGCTGAACAACCGCCTGTCGGGTTCGTTCGACTGGTATTACGACCGTACCAAAGACATTATCGGAACGCCTACCGTTTCAAGCGTCTTTGGCGCATCGGCGCCGGTGCAAAATACCTACACGATCGACAATCGCGGCTGGGAACTGGAATTGGAGTGGAGAGACCGGATTGGCGACGTGACTTACTTTGTCGGGGGAAATATTTCCGACAGCCGCGACAAGGTAATCAGTCTCGGCGGGCTGGGTTCTACCGACCCGCGTTATGAGGGCGGACATATCGTATTGCAGGGGGATACTTATTATGCGGAGGGAAGACCGCGTAACGGTTTCTATCTGTATGAAACCGACGGTCTGTTTGTAGACCAGGCGGAGATAGATAATTCCGTCATACCTCCGAACAACCTGACCCGTCCGGGCGACATCAAATTTATCGACCGTAACCCCGACGGGGTACTCAACAGCAATGACCGCTATTTCTCTACAAAAACGACGACGCCTCACTATTTTTACGGTTTCCACTTCGGCGCCGAATACAAGGGTTTCGATTTTACTGCCGTGTTCAACGGCGTAGGCGAACGCTGGATAGTCAGAACCGGAGACGGACATTATATGACCGGAAACCGGATTCACTTTAATTTGTTTCAAAGTAACTACGACAATCGCTGGAGTCCGGATAATCCCGACAAATGGGCGGACCAGCCGCGTCTGACGAACAACAACTGGATTAGCGGCGAATTTAGTACGCTGTTTCCTTCTACCTGCGAATATCACCTGCGGAATTATGCGTACCTGCGCCTGAAAAACCTGCAAATAGGCTATACGTTACCGAAGGAGTGGACGGAAAAATTGTATATTTCCCGGCTGAGAGTTTTCTTTACCGGCGAAAACCTGTTCTACTATGCGCCCGGATACAAAGAATATACGGATCCTGAGTCGCTTCTGAGCACGACATACAGCAGTAACGCCGGAACGGTCTATTACGGTCCGTCGAAAATGTTCAGCGGCGGAGTGTCCGTTACTTTTTAATCATTATTCATCTCATAAAAATGTAGCATTATGAATACATATAGAAAATATATCTGGCTGTTGGCCATAGTAAGCATGACTTGTATG
Organism: Tannerella sp.; assembly: GCA_031258835.1. GTDB lineage: Bacteria > Bacteroidota > Bacteroidia > Bacteroidales > Tannerellaceae > Tannerella. The sequence continues at coordinate 3,735 of JAIRMH010000233.1, read as the reverse complement.
ACGTCGTGCGAGGATTTTCTGACCAAAATTCCTCAGAATAATTTGTCGGTCGATTCTTATTTCAAGTCGGACGGGGATTTCAAACTGTATGCCGACGGAATGTATACTTCTTTTACCGACCAGGCGACTTCGATCTGGTTTGATTTCCGCTCGGACCTTATCGGCGTTTGGCCGTCCAAATCGGGCAACCGGAGCTATGCGGATTTGCACAACGGCGCCATGTCGCCCTCCAGCGCTTCGCCAGGGATGTACTGGAACTGGTCGTCTATCCGCAGTGCGTATGTCCTGCTTGAGAATATTGACAATATAGAACTGGCCGCCGCCAATAAAAACCTGTACATGGGTACGGCTTATTATTTGCTGGCGTATCGCTACTTTGTGATGTTCAGGGCGTATGAAAGCGTTCCCATTGTGCGCAAGGTGCTCGAAATAGCTGAAGCGGATATGCCTTCTTCTCCCAAGGAGGAGGTATTTGCGGAAGCGTTGAGCCACATCAACAGGGCGATTGAGTTGCTGCCAAGTCTGGGGCCGACCGAACGTGAAAGGGGACGGCTGACCAAATTAGTCGCCCTGACGCTGAAAACCGATATGCTGCTTTACACGGCCGGCTATTACGGTGAAGCGATTTCCGGCGCCGGATACAGCGACGCGGCCGCCGCCGCACAAGCCATGCTTGCGGAAGCAAGGAATCGGGGCTACGGCCTGAGCAACGACTATAACAGCCTGTTTGTTGCCGACCGGCAGGCGGAAGCGGAAGCGCAGAAAGAAATCGTTTACGAATGGGTGCGCCTGATAGATGTCGCCACCGCGTCTTTCAGCAATTCCGTTTTCGCTCCTCATACTCCTTATTCCTCCCGCGGCTGGGGCGATTTGTCCCAAACGCAGGAATGTGTGGACATGTACGAATGTACGGACGGGTTGCCCATCGGCAAAAGCCAGCTCTACGATCCGGCAAAGCCGTTCGACAACCGCGACCCGCGGTTTGAACTGACGACGCTCTACCCGGGCAGGATATGTACCGCAGAGGACGGAAGCCAGTGGGTGGCCAATACGCTTTCGGAATTTCACTACGACAATGACGGTAACAAGACGACCATCGACAATCAGAATTATCTGAAAACGCTCACTTCGACGATCGACCGTTCCCCGACAGGCTATTTCAGTATCAAGTACTGGGACCGGTACACGGGAACCGGCGGTGCTTATACCAGCTACATCAATTACCGGTTCGGAGAATTGCTGTTGCTGTATGCCGAAGCGATGAACGAAGCCTACGGCGCATCGAACGAGGTGCGTAATGCCCTGACTGAACTGCGTGCGCGTGTCGGGATGCCGGCCGTTACCGCAACCACGAACCCGACAACGGAAAGCCTGCGGGCGCTGATACGGAATGAACGGGTCGTAGAACTCCTTTGCGAAGGAAAACGCTATTGGGACCTGAAACGCTGGCGTTTGCTCGAAGAACGATTGAACAACAGGCAGCAATATTCCATCGCCATCGCCGAGACGTTCAATCCCGACGGTACGCCGGCATCTTATCTGGACAGACTGACCGTTCCCGTCAGCTTGGACGGAACGAAAACGGAAGTGTTTGAAATTCCAAACGGCGTCAATGGCGGGGAACCGGTTAATACGACCATCTTCCCTGGCGGTAAGTTCTGGGTGTGGCCTATTCCGGAATCGGCTATCAATGCAAGCTCGACAAAAGCGCTGAAGCAACATCCGTTATGGGAATAATCAAATGAATTGTCAAACTGCGGAAGAGGCTGCATCAAAAACCTGAAATTGTCGTCATGATGGAAAACCGGTTTTTGACACAGCCTCCATCCGCAGCATGACATCATTAAGTAATATTATACTCGGCATGATATTGCGTAAACGCTTCCCGAAAGGACAAGGAAAAATATCATTTCTTCGGACTGTTTCAGGCCACTTTTTCACAATGGCATACCTTATTTTTGCTCATTGCCACTGAATGGCTTTGTTCCTTATAATGACGAAAGTCATAATTATCATAGCACCAATATATGGTAGTGATGTAAAAAGTATGCTGTCATAAAAAAGTGGCAATCAGGAAGAAAAGTTGTATTTTTGCAAAATGAAAATAACAATCATACTTCATTGTCCCGATTGCCAAGGCACAAAGATAAAGAAAAACGGCAGAAAAATATCGAAACAGCAGAATTATTTGTGTAAAACTTATGGACGTCAGTTTATTGGCGATCATGCCCTGCAATACAAAGGACGTCATTCCGGCCTGAAACAAAAGATATCTCTGATGCCTGTTCGCGGCACAGGCATCAGGGATATCGCTACAATTGAGAGAATCAGCATCAAAAAAGTGTTGTCGGTGCCGGTACATTCCCGGCATCCGCTACAACCTGAAGAGCAGTATTATGATTGTTTGGAAGTGGATGAACTGTGGACTTATGTGGGTAAGAAAAGCAAGAAAGTATGGTTCGTATATTATCAACAGGGAACAGATTGATTCTTTTGATAACAACGACGTATTTATCAAATCGTACGAGATAGGTGTCGGCAATTCTTTCCGGGAATCGTTTTTTGAAGAGCTGATGAAGAAAAAGGGATGAGTTTTGTATTTGAATTGAAATAATTTGTATCTTTGCACCCAAATAAAAGCATATATTTATGTTACTGCCAAAAAAAATAAATCCTGATAATCTGAAAGATACGTTGGTTGAAATCAGGTATGTACAGGGAATTCCACCGGAATTAATGCTTGGTTTTGCATCAACCATACTTGTACCTTTACCTTTGGGTTATCAATACCTGCCTGTTCCAAATCAAAATATAAATATTGCTTTGAATAACAATCAACAAATTGCCTTTGGCGTAGGAAACAATAGTGGTGGTTTCTTTATTAAAGACGATGTGCGGATACAATTTGTTGCCAATCAAATTGTTTTCAATTGTTTGGCTGACAAATATGTAGGGTGGGAAAAGTATTTTCAAATAATATCAGACGTAATAATCAATTTATTTGATAAAGAGGTAATTAAAGATTTTAACAGAATAAGTATTAGATATATTAGCGAGTTTAAAAATATAGATATTTATCAAGGAATAAAAGGGACAATTGATATTTCAAACGCAGGATTGAAATTAGATAATTCTATTTTGAGATTGGCTGATGAGTCCGGCAATTTAAAAACGTATGTGACATTGACCAATAAAGCCAAAAGAAGATCATTGTCGCCACAAGGACAAAAAATAATTGAAGCATCATTTATCGACATAAATGTTTATGAAAATTTTAATCCTCTTTCAAATTTGGATATATTGATGAAGAGATTGAATCAAATACATACCAAACAGAAAGAAGTTTTCTTTGGGTTAAATAAGTAATGATTTTTTGGAAAAATTAAACCCCGAATATTAATATGTTACCAATGTTATTGAATATATCGCAAGACTACAATGACGATTCTCAATTATTGAGAAACAATGTTGTTAATAAGGAAATAATACTGAACTCTTGGAGGGATAAAAACGAAGATAAAATCAATACTTGTATTTTTATTGAACAGGAAGAACAATCTGACAGGTGGATTGATTTACATTTAAAATTTAATGATTCTTTCAAGCAGAAAAAACATTTGTAACTACTCAGGTACTATTCGTAATTTGAATATTAGCCGGACATTTCAAAGCAAAGAAAACATCTTGCTTATTTTTGAGAGTAGTATCAATAACCGAACAAATCCTTGCAAATCG
>JAIRMH010000189.1 GCA_031258835.1 Tannerella sp. | reverse complement strand
CTTCGTTTTTACCGTAAAAGGCTGTGCTTCGTCGTGTGCAACATCAAAATAACCTTCGCCGTCGAGGGTTACTTCGCGCTTTCCCTTTTCAAATACTGCGGGATAGACGAAGCGGCTTTGCGCGTTCAGCCATACGCAGGTCCCGTCGGAGAGCGTCAACTCTGCACGTTGGCCGGCAGGCACAAAAAGAGTATGGAACGCCTCTGCAGACGTTTTTTTCGACGCCCTGTCCATATAACGAATGACCGGAAATGCTATTATGAATATGGCTGCAATACGCAAACATTCGAAAGCAATTCGCCGGGCTATAGGTTTCTTACGTTGCAAAGCGGGAGGTTGCCGTCTCGTCTCATTCCACAGGGAACTGTCATAAAATTTATGTAATGACACGTATTCACGTACATTATCCTCACTTGCGTCCAACCAGTCCGTTACTATTTTAACTTCCTCCGGCGTGACATGTCCTTCCACATATCGTTGTAATAATTCTCTGTCCATATTGTAATAGACAACCTAACTTCCAAAATCCCTAAATTGAAAGCCGGGGAAAAAAATACCTCAACTAATTTACTGCGATTTACAGAATCTTCCATGAATTAGAAATATAATCTCTAAGTGCGATGCGTAGCGCTTTAAGTGCTTTGGTGAAGTGATATTCGATGGCTTTCGGGGTTAAGGATAGCGCTTCGGCTATTTTTTTGACCGGCATGGTATCATAGCGCCTCATTTCAAAGATACGGCGCGTTTGCGGAGAGAGAGACGAGAGCGTTTTCTCTACGATTTGGGTTATTTCGATTGCATAAGTTTCTTGGGGATCGCAGGCTTCGAGCGTGTTCATACGGTGGCGCAGGTCGCTGACCGTCCACTCTGCGATATTTTCCATAACCTCCTGTTCGATAGCTTGACGTTTCAGATAATTTAATGCCTCGTTTCGAAGAATGGAGAGCAATAGAGCCTGTGGATTAGTTACCGTCTCTTTCTTAAGCATGTTCCAGAGTTTTAGCATTGATTCCGATACAATATCTTCAGCCGCCATTTCATCCCTTACGTATGATTTGACAAACAAAACCGCCTTATGCTGATATCGCCTGTATATGTCGTTGAAAATCTGATGCATTTTATGTCCTGTTAACAATCGTCTTGCAAAAAAATAGTGTACAAAGATAACGATTATTTATTATAACAATTGGATACGACGTATTTTCAAACCAATTATGCGACAAAAGTAGAGTTGAAATATTACAGCCGACAATCTGTTTTGTTAAGATTTAATGAATATGGAGACAGAAATATGATTTACCTTTTTTCAAAAAAAAGTTTTCTTTTTGATGTTATATTTTTTCCTTTGCAACGTCATTAAGATGAATATGCAATTGGAACGATTCAAGACAGACATTATTCCTCTCCGGAAAACGCTTTTCGCGATAGCTCTGAAATGGATGCAACAGGAAGAGGATGCTGAAGATGCGACTCAGGAGACGTTGCTTCGCTTGTGGAACATCCGTGAGCAATTAGATGCGGTAGCCAATCCGAAAGCGTTTGCCGTGCAGACCGTCAAAAATATCTGTATTGACTACCTTCGGGCGCAAAAAGAAAAAGCGCCAGTCGACGAAATTCTCACGGGAGTTGATCATGAAACGCCCTATTCGGGAATCGAACGGAAAGACGCGGTTGCACTTGTCAAGCGGATTATTGAACGTCTGCCGGTTTTGCAGCAGACCATTATCCGGATGCGTGATATTGAAGGATATGAATTGCAGGAAATTGCTGAAATAACCGGCACACAGATAAGCGCTGTCACAACAAACCTTTCCAGGGCGCGGAAAAAAGTGCGGGATCAATATATGAAAATGATGAATTATCGATTATGAGAAAAAGAAAAATAGACATTGAAGCGTTGGTTGAAGCGTATTTCAACGGGTTGACCAGCATGAAAGAAGAACAGTTTCTCCGGGATTATTTCCGGAAAGACGACTTGCCGGAAGAATTGAAAGCGTATCAACCGATCTTTCGTTATATAGCTGCCGAGCGGGAGAAAATGCACCGTCGCACATTTCTTCCGCCGCTCCGGAGAAACATCCGGAAGTGGAGTATAGCGGCCGCCGTTCTGCTTCTATGCCTTGCGTTACCGCTCTCTATCCGTCATATACGCCAAACGACATCGCCGGAAATTTCGAGAGTGTACATCAATGGGAAAAAACATACGAATACCGGTCTCATACGTTCGGAGACGCTAAAGTCTCTGGAACATCTCGCCGAATGTAACAAATCGCTATTTTCTTCTCAGGTCGAAGCGCTGGAATCACTTTTCTGACAACAATTAAACTTGAAACAATATGGATACGACAAAAAAAATAATCTTCTTACTGTATCTCTTCGCCATTTGCGGATTCGCAAATGCACAGAAAAGTTTGCATGTTAACGAGATATTCGACAACTACGGCAAACAAAAGAAGGCGATATTGATTGAACTGGCAAAAGACGTACTGGGCAATAATACTTGTATCAACCGCTACAAGAGCCTGACGATTCCCGCCGATCCCATTATTATCCGCCTGACTGTGAACGCTATCCGGTTAGATCTGGCAAAAGGAGAGATTCTAATGGAATCGCAAAAGGATGGGATAACGGAAGCCGGATATTATCATCTGGCAAAAACGACGGGTTGGACAGAAAATGAATACCTCCTGTTCAGCGCCAAATCTCACAAAATGACTTTAATTTACATCCGGGGCGACTTTCCACCCTCGCACCTGAAAAAGGAACTGGATAAACTAAAGGATTTATTTATCAAAGTAAATGACAAACAAATCAAATTATAATCATTATGAAAAAAAAATTAAACCTGCTTGCATGCACCTTGTTCATGACTGCCCTTGTATGGGCACAAGAAAATGTTACAACAAACATGAAAACTACAGAAGAAATAGATGATCGGAATTTTCAAAGTCTAATATTGTTGAATGGCTCTTCTTACGATTTCATTTTTAACTGGAAAGAAAAGCCGACCAAATCACACTGGACGGGTATTGGCTTTGCCTTTTCCGGTCTAAGAAATCTGCATGTCGCCGACCTGAATCAGAATCGCTCCTATTCGGTAATATTAAACTTAGCAGATTATACGATTCCGCTAAGCTATCATTATCTATTTGTTACCGGTCTCGGCTTTGACTGGTCGCGCTACCATTTCAGGAGAAATACCGGCCTGCAATATACCGATGGCATCGCTACGTTCTTCAAAGACACGGAACGGGAATACAAATCCAGCAAATTGCTGGTTTATTATGCAACGATTCCCTTTCTACTGGAATACCAGACAAAAACCACGAATGGTTCGCATTTTTTCATATCCGGAGGCATAGAAGGATTAGTCAAGTGCTATTCCAAATCGCAGTTAGACATACGGCAAGCGCAAGGCAATATTGAGGAAATCCATTATCGCAATCCGAACATCCCGCCGCTGAACGCCCGTTTGATATTGCGAACCGGATTCGATAATTTCAGTTTCTTCGGTTATTATCAACTTTTTTCGATGTTCGAAAAAGGAAAAGGGCCGGATGTCCGTTCTTTCGGCATTGGCCTGATGCTCAATTAACCGTGGAAAAAACTCCGCAGTTGCTAAAACAGCCTGTTTGACCCATTATTTTATGCGGGAAGTCTTTGTTATGTTATTGCAGGTGCGGCAACCGGCGCATTGAACAAGTTCGCCTCTAAACCGCTTCTCCACTAGATAGTGAAGTCGGTCTTTAAGTGCACTCAATCGTACATTATTAATAATGTCGGCAGTGAAAGCTACACTTAATAGCGTCTTTGCTTCATCGCGCGAAAGGCCGCGACTCTGCATATAAAACAAAGCGTTTTCATCTAATTGACCGGTTGTCATTCCATGCGAACATTTCACATCATCCGCATATATTTCGAGCTGAGGTTTGCTATACATTCTTGCTTCACGGGTCATACACATATTGCGGTTGGTCTGAAATGCTTCCGTTTTTTCGGCGTTCTCCTTTACTAATATACGTCCGTTAAATATCCCTGTGGAGCGGTCATTCAATACATTTTTAAAAAGTTCTGTGCTTTTACAATGCGGAACAGCATGAGTGATATACGTATACGTATCCACTTGTTGTTCCTTATCTTGAATGGCCATTCCGCAAAGCGTTGTTTCCGCCGCATCTCCATTAAGATATATATGATAATTGTTACGGGTAAGGCCATTGTTCAGCGTGATGCCATTCACTAACACGTTCGATTGCACTTCCTGCTTCACATATAAAGACATATAACGGGTAGTAGAAACCGTGCTTTCTTCCAGATCGTAATAATCAAAACAAGCTCCTTCTTCGACGAAAATCTCGACAACTTGCGAAGAAAGGCATTTGACATCATCCAGACTATGATCGCAGACAAGAAGTTTTGCCTCCGAGTAAGGTTCCATAATGACCAATATACGACGGTTTGCCATTATATCGACCATGCTGCGGAAGATATTTACCAATTGAATCGCACGGTTTATCTTCGTTTTACGCGGCACATAAAGAACGAAACCATCCTGCGCCAGCATTGTATTAAGAGCCGTCACCGCATCAGCAGACGTTTTTGCAATCTTACCATAATAACGAGATGCAACATTCGGATAACGTTCCGCAAAATGCTTCATACCTCCGGCATAAACTCCGTCGGGTAGAGATGCATCCGTCAACACATCCTTATAACACGAATCATTCACCACAAAGAATAAATGTGTTCGCATATCAGGAACCGCACAACGAAAAACATCATCCGGATTGACAGGCATTTTAAGGCGATTAATGTTCAACCCATAATTAGGCGCAAACGACTGAGCGACATCCGTATAACGATAATCTTCGTGTTTCAACGAAGGGAATCCGACACGTTCAAAGTCGGTAAAAGCCCGCGTACGCAAAGCATTCATACAATCAGGAGCATGCCGGCATACGACGTCTTCATATTGCGTAAAAAGATCAATATATTGCTGTTCAACATTCATACCGCTAACCATTAATCACCAAGATCCTCTTTCAGCCAATCATAACCTTTACTTTCCAGCTCCACAACAAGCTCCGCTCCGGCAGTTTTCACGATACGTCCATTATAAAGCACATGAACGATATCCGGTTTTATATAATCAAGCAGGCGCTGATAATGTGTGATTACAATTGTGGCATTATCCGGCGTTTTCAGTTGATTTACTCCATTTGCAACCACACGTAACGCATCTATATCAAGGCCGCTGTCCGTTTCGTCAAGTATAGAAAGCGAAGGGTTGAGCATTGTCATCTGAAATATTTCATTCCGTTTCTTTTCTCCGCCTGAAAAACCTTCATTCACACTACGTCCGGCAAGCTGACTGTCCATTCCTACTATTTTACGTTTTTCGCGCATCATTTTCAGGAAATCGGTTGCCGACACCGGCTCTTCGCCCTTATATTCACGATGCGCGTTCACCGCGGCGCGCATGAAATTAACCATACTCACGCCGGGTATCTCCACCGGATACTGAAAACTAAGAAACAGTCCTTCACGGCTACGGTATTCCGGCGACAAAGCCAATAAATCTTTTCCTTTATAGCGCACCGTCCCTTTCGTCACCATAAATGCCGGATTGCCGACAAGCACACTGCTTAGTGTGCTTTTCCCGGAACCGTTAGGCCCCATTATTGCATGAATCTCACCGGTTTTAACGGTAAGATCTACCCCTTTTAATATTTCCTTACCTTCTATTTCTGCATGCAGATTTTTTATTTCTAACAATATATCTTTCATTTCATATCAATCTTTATCTAATTCAAATGGTCTGTCAATAAGACAACTCACCAGTCATATATCTGTCAAGAAGACGTTTTATCATCCCACACTCCCTTCCAATGAGACGGCTAATAATTTCTGCGCTTCTACCGCAAATTCCATCGGCAATTTATTCATCACTTCACGCGTATAACCGCCGACAATAAGGCTGATGGCTTTTTCCGTATCAATTCCGCGCTGATTACAATAAAAAAGTTGATCCTCGTTAATCTTCGAAGTCGTAGCCTCATGTTCCACTATCGCCGTTTCATTTTGTATATCGGCATACGGGAAAGTATGCGCTCCACAGGTAGAACTTAACAACAAACTGTCGCACTGGCTATGGTTACGGGCATTCTCGGCGCGTGGAGCGATTTTCACCAACCCCCGGTAACTATTGCGGCTACATCCGGCGGATATACCTTTCGAAACGATTGTACTACGGGTATTACGCCCCAAGTGAATCATCTTCGTGCCTGTGTCGGCTTGCTGGTAATTGTTAGTCACGGCAACGGAATAAAACTCCCCGACCGAATTATCGCCGGCCAGAATACACGATGGATATTTCCATGTAATGGCCGAGCCGGTCTCCACCTGCGTCCAGGATATTTTACTTCCTTCGCCTTTGCAAAGTCCGCGCTTCGTCACAAAATTATAGATACCGCCATTCCCGTTTTTATCACCCGGATACCAATTTTGAACCGTAGAATATTTCACCTCGGCATGATTTTTCGCCACGATTTCCACGATAGCGGCATGAAGTTGATTTTCATCCCGCCTTGGAGCCGTACAACCTTCCAGATAGCTAACACACGAATCGTCGTCGGCAACGATCAGCGTTCGTTCAAACTGTCCGGTATTTGCCGCATTTATACGAAAATAAGTACTCAACTCCATCGGACAACGCACGCCCTTAGGTATATAAACAAAAGAGCCATCCGAAAATACGGCGGAATTAAGTGCGGCAAAAAAGTTATCACGATAAGCGACAACGCTACCCATATACTTCTGCACCAAATCCGGATGATGTCTGACAGCCTCGCTGAAGGAGCAAAAAATAATCCCTTTTTCCGCAAGCGTTTCTTTAAATGTCGTCTTCACAGAGACGCTATCCATAACGGCATCGACGGCCATTCCGCTCAGCATCTTCTGTTCATAAAGAGGTATACCCAACTTGTCAAAAGTATCCAGCAATTCAGGGTCGACTTCATCAAGGCTTTCGGTCGCTTTTTTTTTCTTCGGCGCCGCATAATATATAATATCCTGATAATCAATAGAAGGGATATCCAAATGCGCCCATACGGGCATTTCCATCGTCTGCCAATAGCGAAACGCTTTCAGGCGAAAATCAAGCAACCATGCGGGTTCTTCTTTTTTCTGCGAAATCGTGCGTATGACATCCTCGTCAAGCCCGCGACGAATAACTTCCGTTTCTACATTCGTAGTAAAGCCGTATTTATATTCACCGGAAGTTACTTCATTTAATAATTTATCCTGTTCTTCCATTTATTAACGATTTTTAAAACCAATTGTTCTGTACGAAAATATTTCCGGGGAAGAAGGCCGGGATTGTATTTTTTAAGGGGAAATAAAAACGAGATTCCACTTTTAACTCTTGCGATAATATTACGGAATTATGGTCGAACATCTCTATAACATTCAGCATAAGACTAATACACAATGCCATCATCAACAAGCCCAACAGTCCCCCTGCTATATGATTAAATATGCTCAGCGGGGTTACGCTGATAATCCGATGAACGACAAACCCCACCAATATAATGAATCCGACAACCAAAATAAAGCCAAGTATATAACTTGTCATTACCGCTAAATGCGACGGAAGCCAGTCCAATTTTGTCAGATAGCCACGAATCCATCCTGCCGATCCGTCACACAAGTAAATACCGATAATCATAGCGACGAGCGACGCCACCTGTTTGATGATGCCATCGAACAAACCTTTTAGCAATCCTGCTCCGGCAAGACACAAAATTACAATATCCAACCAATTCATTTATAATGTTTTCTTTATTTCCACCTGATCAAACGGTTCGATGATATCACCGACCTGTATATCGTTATAATTATTAACATATATCCCGCAATCCTGACCGGAAACAGCTTCTTTAGCTTCGTCCTTAAAACGTTTCAACGAACCCAGTTCTCCGGTATGAACAACGATACCGTCGCGAATGATCCGCACCTTGTTCGTACGCTTAATCTTACCTTCTTTGACGATACATCCGGCGATTGTTCCTACTTTGGAGATTTTGAATACCTGCAATACTTCCACCTCGCCACATATGTCTTCACGTATTTCCGGCGACAACAATCCTTCCATTGCATCTTTAACATCGTTTATAGCATCATAAATGATTGAATATAAACGCACTTCAACGCCTTCGTTTTCTGCCATGCGACGAGCTTGCGTAGAGGGGCGCACCTGAAATCCGATGATAACGGCATCGGCCGTTTCAGCAAGAGAGATATCCGATTCCGAAATCTGACCGACCGCTTTATGTATCACATTCACACGAATTTCCTCCGTAGACAGTTTTATCAGCGAATCCGACAAGGCTTCGACAGATCCGTCGACGTCACCCTTTACGATCAAATTCAATTCATGGAAATCGCCAAGTGCGCGACGACGCCCAAGCTCTTCAAGGCCGAAGCGTTTTTGCGTACGAAGTCCCAGTTCACGCTGTAACTGTTCGCGTCGTGATGCAATCTCGCGCGCTTCCTGTTCCGTATCAAGGACATTAAACGTATCGCCGGCCTGAGGCGCTCCGTCGAGACCGAGTATAATAGCCGGCTCGGATGGCTCCGCATATTCTATCCGTTGATTACGCTCATTGAACATAGCCTTGACGCGCCCGAAATGTGTTCCTGCCAATACAATATCACCCTGTTTCAATGTTCCGTTACTTACAAGAACAGTTGAAACAAAACCCCTTCCTTTGTCAAGCGACGATTCGATAATAGAACCCGTAGCCCTCCGATCGGGGTTGGCTTTTAATTCCAGCATATCCGCTTCAAGCAATACTTTTTCAAGCAAATCCGGAACTCCAATTCCTTGTTTAGCCGATATTTCCTGACTTTGATATTTCCCGCCCCAATCTTCCACCAGGTAGTTCATATTCGCCAGTTCTTCTTTTATCTTTTCGGGATTTGCATTTGGCTTATCTATCTTATTTATTGCAAACACAATGGGAACGCCCGCTACAGATGCATGATTAATGGCCTCAACCGTCTGCGGCATCACATTATCGTCTGCCGCAACAATAATAATAACGATATCTGTTACTTTCGCTCCCCGTGCACGCATAGCCGTAAATGCTTCATGCCCCGGCGTATCTAAAAACGTGATATGGCGTCCGTTCGGCAACTTCACGTTATATGCTCCGATATGCTGTGTAATTCCTCCCGCCTCGCCGGCAATCACATTCGTCTTGCGTATGTTGTCAAGCAACGATGTCTTGCCATGGTCAACATGTCCCATTACCGTAATAATCGGCGGACGGGACGTCAAATCTTCTTCCTTATCAACTTCTTCCGTTATGGCCTCGACCACTTCCGCACTTACATATTCGGTAGTAAAGCCAAATTCATCCGCCACGATATTAATCGTTTCCGCATCGAGACGCTGATTGATAGATACCATCATGCCAATACTCATACAAGTGGATATTATCTGTGTTACCGGCATATTCATCATATTCGCAAGGTCATTGGCCGTTACAAACTCGGTTATCTTCAAGACTTTACTTTCACGCCGTTCTACTTCCAGCAATTCCTGTTCGCGATGAGCGGCGGCATCCCGCTTTTCACGGCGATACTTAGCGCCCTTTGCTCTCGAATTTTTGTTCGTCAGGCGCGCCAGCGTCTCTTTAATCTGTTTTTGTACATCTTCTTCATTCACTTCAACGCGTATGGGTCTTTTTATACGCTGTTTCTTGTCGTCTTTACGAGTGTTTGTTCCCGGCGTAGCATTAATATCAACACGCTCTTTCCTGATGCGTTTACGTTTATGCTTATTTCCGGCGTTGACAGCGTTTTCGGATGGTTTTGGAGATGCGGCGACACCGGCCTTATTTAATTGTGGCGGATGTGAATGAGTTTTCCGTTGTTCCATGAACCTGCTCCTGCGCGCGTCACGTTCTCGTTTTTTTTCTTCTTTCGTCTTCTTTCGCGGACTTGTCGCTTGATTTATAGTGGAGAGGTCTATCTTCCCGGTGACTTTTATATGAGGCTCAATAGAAGACTTTTTAAGTCGAAAAGGCTCTTCTTTTAATTCTTCTTTTCTAACATTTAACACCGTCGTATCTTTCTGTTTCAAAATTTTCCCCTGTACCTCCGACTCCGGCGTCCGTTCCTGTTTTGTTTTCGATTCTTGCTTTAGTTCCGGTATTTGCTCCGACGTTTGTCCGGATTCATACTCCGGTTTCTGTTCCACTTCCGGTTTCGCTCCTGCTCCTGCTCCCGGTTTCGCTTCCACGTTTGATTCCACTTCTGTTACCGTTCTCGGTTTCGGCTCTTCTCCCGTTCCCGTTTCTACTCCTGATTTCGGGTCTTCTTCCGTTCCCGTTCCCGGTTCCGTTCCCATTCTCGCTCTCGATTTCGGGTCTTCTTCCGTTCCCGGTTCCGGTTTTGACGCCTCTTCCGTTCCCGTTCTCGCTCTCGATTTCAGGTCTTCTTCCGTTCCCGTTCCCGTTCCCGTTCCCGATTTCGGGTCTTCTCCCGCTTCCGGGTTCGTTCCTGTTCCCGCTTCCGTTCCTGTTCCCGACATTTGTTCAGGAGCTACATTTACTTCTATTTCGCTCTTCTCTTCAGCGACAGTCGCTTTCGGAACAATTTCAGGAGCGACCTCTTCCAATGGAGTATTTTCTTGCGCAGTCGCCATTTTCTGTTCCGGGGTAGCAACTTTGTCGGCAAGAACCTCCGTTACTACGATTGGCATCTCATTTTCTGCCGCAATTTTTTCAGGTTCATCCGTCATTTTCGTTATCAATCCATCCGAAGGATTATCTTCCTTTTTTGAAAACAGATCTTTAAAAAATGACGACTTCGGTTTAAACAGTTTTTCGTCGAGGTCTATCTTACCTTTAGTTACAATCCGGGGTTTTATATAATCAGGAATCTTCGTTTTTATTTCTTCTATTTTCTGAGGGGTCTTCTGTTCTTTCAAAGGATCTCCATGTACAGCCGGTTTGATTATTCTTTTTTCTATGGGTAAACCATTGCCAAACTCGTTGATCAGCAAATCAAACTGTTCGTCCGTAATCTTAACATTAGGATTACTCTCGACTTCATAGCCTTTCTTGTTGAGGTATTCCACAACCGTAGACAGCCCCACCTTTAAATCTTTAATTACTTTATTTAATTTTACCGGCATATATTATTGCATTTTTTTGTCGATTCATTTATAACTCAGTGTTTAAGCGATCAAGACTGAGTTATATTGTCAGATTCCTCCACGTTTACGTCAGCGATATCCACGTTTACATCGGCAATATCCTCCCCTTGGTCGCTATTACTGGCGTCTTCTTCAAATTCGGCCGACAAGACTCGATATACATCCCTGACCGTTTGTTCTTCAAGGTCCGCACGTTCCATAATATCTTCTGGCGACATCGCCAGAACAGCCTTAGCCGTATTGCATCCCAACGATTTCAGTGCGTCAATAACCCAAGCGTCGATTTCATCATTGAACTCATCCAGATAAATATCTTCCTCGTCCGCATCGTCTATATCACGGAACACATCTATCTTATAATCCGTCAACATACAGGCAAGTTTGATATTCATTCCTCCTTTACCGATGGCAAGCGACACTTCTTCGGGACGGAGGAACACTTCCGCTGTCCGTTCGTCATCGTTGACACGTATCGAAGATATTTTTGCCGGACTTAATGCACGTTGAATAAACAGTGATGTATTCGTCGTATAATTTATGACATCAATATTTTCATTACGCAACTCATGGACAATACCGCGTATACGCGAGCCTTTCATGCCGACACAAGCGCCTACCGGGTCGACACGGTCGTCGTATGATTCGACTGCAATTTTAGCGCGTTCGCCGGGAATACGCGCAATCGCTTTTATCGTGATCAATCCGTCGTTTATTTCCGGCACCTCTAGTTCAAACAACCGTTGTAAAAACTTATTACTGGTGCGCGAAAGAATAATTTTAGGATTATTATTTTCATTTGTTACATCTTTGATAACGGCGCGGATCGCTTCACCTTTACGAAAGAAATCCGAAGGAATCTGTTCTGTTTTAGGAAGCAACAAGTCATTCCCTTCATCGTCGAGCAACAATATTTCTTTTTTCCATATCTGGTAAACTTCGGCCGAAACAATCGTACCGATATGTTCTTTGTAGCGAGAATAAAGATTGTCTTTCTGCAGCTCCAGAATCTTAGAGGCAAGTGTCTGGCGCAGATTAAGAATGGCGCGGCGTCCGAATTTTTCAAAATAAACCTCGTCCGTAACTTCTTCGTCCACTTCACAATCAGGGTCCATCTCACGCGCCTCACTCAATGCCACTTGCAGATTCGGGTCTTCCAAACTGCCATCCGGGACAACTGTCCGGTTACGCCATATTTCAAAATCTCCTTTTTCAGGATTTATAATAATATCGTAATTCTCATCCGTACCGAACATCTTGGCAATCACATTGCGAAACGATTCTTCCAAGACGTTAATCATCGTTTCTTTATCAATATTCTTAAGTTCTTTAAATTCCGCCAACGTGTCAATCATACTGACCGTTTCTTCTTTCCTTCTCGCCATAATTTTTATTAGAATCTAATTAAATATTTTGTGTATTTTATTTCATCATACGAATATGTCTGATCTTCCGCTACCGTCGTTCTTCGCTTAGCATCATCAGATTTAATCTTTTTTTCAACGGTTATTGTAGCGCTGCTGTCGCCTGCCGTTTTTAATAATCCGGTAAGTTTTATACCGTTCTTCAACATCATCTCCACTTCATTCCCCAAGTTTTTCACATACTGGCGAACATTTTTAAAAGGCGACGTTATACCCGAAGATCCTACTTCAAGTTCAAAATCTTCTTTTTCCCTGTCCAGATTTTCTTCTATATAACGACTCAACGCGACACAATCATCAATACTTACGCCGTTATCATGATCTATCTCAATAACTATCAGGTTATCCCGGCTGACGGATATATCCACAAGGAAATAATCCGTACCTTCCAATTTTTCCTCTATTAAACTCTTTATGAACTCTTTATCTATCATAATTATAAAAAGAAGGGGGGAACTACCTGCCCCCCTCCATCTTTAATCTTCCTTAATCGCCTGCAAAGATAATATATATTTCGTATCCCCGCAAAAAGATTGCATTATTTTTTTTATACTATTTCAATTCTTTTATTTTGATACTGCGAAAAGAAACTTCATCGCCATGATCCTGAAGCAAAATATGACCTTTGGGGGCTTCGCCGAAGCGGTCATTTTCATTATATACTTTAGCCGCATATTTGCTTCCCTTTACCAACTTCCTGAAATCTTCGGAACCGCGTTCATATTCAACGGTTTTAAAACCATTCAACCAATGTTCTACATGATTATTGGGGAACACTTTAATAACGGCCTGATTCCATTGTCCAACGCCATTAAAACGTATATTCTGCGGTTTAATCAAATCATAAAGACCGGCGCAGGCGCGACTTCCCGGAACGGAAGTATAGAGTTTTGCATCCGGATGAACGGCATCGTCAAGAACCTGATATTCAAGTCCAAATGCAGAACCTTTTTGTTTCTCGCTCTCCGTCACAAAATATTTTATACCACTGTTTGCACCTTCCGTAATTTTAAACTCAAGGCTCAGTTCGAAAGCCGAATATTCATCCAGCGTCACGATATCCCCTCCATGTGCAGATTCGCGTCCGTCAGTGCGCAGCACGGTTATCGCGCCATCCGCTATTTTCCATCCGTTTTGGGGAAATGCCTCTTTATGAGCGCCACGCCATCCGACATTCGACCGGCCGTCAAACAGCAACTTCCATCCGTCAGTCTGCTCTGTCGAAGAAAGGACATTCGGTATCCTGTTCACTTCGGTCGCCAGTGCACCCTGCAAAAGATGCTGTCTGATATTATCCGTCAGGATACGGATATTTTTCCATTTAATCTCTTTTCCTTCCAGAGCGTCATTATTCCCTATACCATGTACCTGAAACGCAATAAATCCTTTGAGCGTCGTATTATCAAGCAAGTTTGCCGTGTTGACGCCATTAAGCCAGACGCGTATCGTATCGCCGAACGCTTCAATCCGGTAATTATTCCAATCGTCTTTTTTGTAGGCGGAGCGTCCCGGTTCATACCCTTGTAACGTAACAAGCCACCCGCGGCGCGCTTCATCATAAATACCTCCACTCCAGGCGCGGTCAGAAGGATCTATCTCACACTGATAGCCATGTACGCGACCGCTCTTGTAATCCGGACGACTTTCACTGCGAAACTGTACCCCTGAATTAAGCGCCGAAGCACATAAAACATCAAATTCCAAAATGAAATCATCATAATCCTGTTCGGTAACCATAAAACTGTTCGGCTGACCTTTCACCGAAGTTCCTACAAGCATACCGTCTTCCACACGATAAGGAGCTTTCCCGTTCAGTTGAATAAAACCGGTAAAATCCTCGCCGTTAAACAATTCAACCCATCCGTCGCCAGACGACTTACACGAGCTGAACAATACCGCAAAACAAACTGCAAGTTTAAAAATTGTTTTCATAACTTCTTATATATTTTAATGAATGTGTTCGCACACAAAGATACAAAACATTTTTATTTTCCAAATTTATTCGCATAAATATTTACTTAAAACAATGTAAACAACACATTCATTTCGGCTTATAATCATCACAAACGGCAAAAAAGGAGGAAGATCAAGAAACCGGATCTTCCCGAACGGGTCGGTCGTGAGGAGTGTTTATGTCGACGGATGAAAAATATGCTGTTATTTTTAACGCCGCAGAAGGCGGGCGGCCTGTTCCGCACATAGTTCGCCGTCTATCGCTGCGGAAACGATTCCTCCGGCATAGCCGGCGCCTTCGCCACAAGGATATAATCCTTTCAATGTGACGTGTTGCATCGTCTTCCGGTCTCTCAGGATACGGACAGGAGACGATGTGCGCGTTTCTACGCCAATCATCACCGCCTCGTTTGTCAAAAAGCCGCGGGAAACTTTATCGAATTGACGGAAGCTTTCGCGCAGGCGCGACGTGATGAACTCCGGCATCCAGTCATGTAACGGTGAAATTTGCAGTCCGGGAGCGTATGACGATACGGGCAAATCCGGCGAACAGCGCTTTTGCATAAAGTCAGCCATTCGTTGCGCAGGGGCGGTCTGCCTCATTCCGCCCTGAAAACGGCAAATTCGCTCCAACTGTTCCTGGAAGCGCATTACGGACAAATGTTCGGACTGTATCGCCGGCGAATGTGCGGACACGTCGTTCGATACTGTTGATAAAGACATATCGCAAGAAACGGATGCCACGTCGGTGCAATCAGGTAAGTCTTCCGGGCGAATTTCTACTACCATACCAGCGTTTGCCCACCGTGAACCACGGTTGGATGGAGACATACCGTTTACGACGACTTCTTCCGGACTGCTCGCTGCCGGCACGACAATTCCTCCGGGACACATGCAGAACGAATAAACGCCTCTGCCTGCCGATTGCGTCACAAAACTGTATTCTGCCGCAGGAAGATATTTCCCGCGCCCGTCTTTACGATGGTAACGTATCCGGTCAATAAGCGTCTGTGGATGTTCGAGGCGAACGCCTACGGCAATCCCTTTGGCCTCTATTGCAATATGCTGCGAAGTGAAATAACGGTAAACATCACGTGCGGAATGTCCCGTCGCAAGGATCACCGGCCCCATAAATACACGACCGTCGCGCGTATGAACGCCCATCACCTCATCATTCCTTATGATCAGCGAATCCATACATGTTTCAAAGTACACCTCGCCACCCGAATGAAGAATCCGGTTACGAATATTCTCAATCACACGCGACAACTTATCCGTTCCGATATGCGGATGTGCATCTGAAAGAATCGAAACGCTTGCGCCATGCTGACAAAAAATATTCAGTATCCTGTCGACAGAGCCTCTCTTTTTACTTCGCGTATAAAGTTTTCCGTCGGAGTAAGCGCCCGCACCTCCTTCGCCAAAGCAATAATTGGATTCCGGATGGACGAACTGTTCGCGACTTATACGCGCTATATCTTTTTTTCTGTCGCGCACGTTTTTCCCGCGTTCGATAACGACCGGTCGAAGTCCCAGTTCAATCAGACGAAGCGCAGCAAACAGACCTGCCGGTCCGGCGCCCACAACTACAACCGGCTTACTGTCGGAAATATCTTTATATTCAATAGTCTTATATTCTGCCTCCGCAGGCTCTTCACAGATAAAAACGCGCAGTGTCACATTCACAAAAACCGTCCGCTGTCGTGCATCTATCGAACGTTTCAACACACGCACGGCATTTACCGATTCCGGATTTTCACCCGTCTCACGACAAACAACACGGCGCAATGATTGTTCATTAACCGCTTCTTCCGGAAGAATCTTCAATTGAAGTTCTTTTATCATATCCTCAACAAAACATATAAAATCAAACGTTTCCGAATATGCAGGCCGTTCTTATCCGAGCCCGGCATTACAACATTACCCGAAAAGTTCCCGAAATGCTTCTTCAACTTTTCTCACTTTTATTATTTCGATCTTCGTTTTGACATTGTCAAGTCCTTTCATTGCAGGAATGATAATACGCGAAAAGCCAAGTTTTTCCGCTTCCTGAATGCGTTGTTCGATACGGGTCACCGGGCGTATCTCGCCGGAAAGGCCGACTTCGCCTGCCATGCAAACGCTTCGTTCAACGGCAAGGTCAAGGCTCGACGACAACACCGCGCTGATAACCGACATGTCTATCGCAGGATCGTTCACGCGCAAACCGCCCGCTATATTCAAGAAAACATCTTTCTGTGCAAGTTTGAATCCCGCGCGTTTCTCAAGAACGGCAAGCAACATATTCATACGACGGAGATCAAAGCCAGTCGAACTGCGTTGTGGCGTCCCGTAAACAGCCGAACTAACTAACGACTGCGTCTCTATTAAAAACGGACGGGCGCCTTCGATCGCCGCAGCAATTGCTATTCCGCTCAGTCCGTCGCGATTCTCCGTAAGCAACAATTCCGACGGATTATCAACCTGCCGAAGACCACTCTGATGCATCTCATAAATGCCAAGTTCCGATGTGCTGCCAAAGCGGTTTTTTATACTCCGCAAAATACGATACATATAATGCCTGTCACCTTCAAATTGAAGTACCGTATCGACAATATGCTCCAGCACTTTCGGCCCGGCAATACTTCCCTCCTTGTTGATATGCCCTATCAGCAACACCGGCGTACCTGTTTCTTTCGCATATTTCAATATCAAAACACTACATTCACGTACCTGCGTAATACTCCCCGGAGATGCGTCAACCGTTTCCGTAAATATCGTCTGTATGGAATCTATTATCAGCAAATCGGGCTGCATGTTACACGCCTGTACAAAAATCTGTTCGAGATTTGTCTCACAAAGAACATAGCAACTATCTGTATCACCGTTGTCTGCCGACAAGCGGTCTGCACGCATCTTCAACTGCCGGAGGCTCTCCTCTCCAGACACATACAGCGAACGTAATCCACTAAGTTTCAGAGATGTTTGCAGTATCAACGTAGATTTACCGATACCCGGTTCACCGCCAATAAGTACCAGCGAACCTTTCACAAGGCCGCCTCCCAGTACACGATTCAGTTCCGCATCATACAAATCCATACGCACTTCCTCCCCGGACGTCACGTCACGCAACATCATCGGCGTAACAATGCCGTTTCGTTCTACGCCGGGAACGGAATTCCGAACAGCAGATTCCTTTTTTACAACCTCCTCAATGTACGTATTCCATGCTCCGCAAACAGGACATTTCCCTATCCACTTCGATGATTCGGCCCCGCAGTCGGAACACACGTAAACAGATTTTATTTTAGCCATTTATCAGCATAAACATAATACAAAATCCGGTAACAGGAAATCCGTCGCTCATCAGAAATAATACGCGACGCGCGCTACAAGCATTGCCTGATCATAAATTCGCTCGCTCGTAAGATTATATCTAAATTCCGCTCCGATAATGATATCTTTCGTAACACGCATCTCTCCGCCGAAACCGAGATTCAGCCCAATGCGTATTTTTGTTTCGGAATCACTCGTTTCAGTATCCGTCTCTCCGGGATCCGTTTCTCCGGGATCCGCCGTTTCAGGATCCGTCGTTTCAGGATCATTTGTTTCAAGGTCATTTGTTTCGGGGTCATTTGTTTCGGGGACACGAAAATTCCAGACAGACATACCAAGTCCACCGATCGGGTATATCGTTATTTTATCCGTAACACGCGCCAAGTAATGTGCATCGGCATTCGCATACAAAACACTTTTATATTCATTTTCCAAAACATAAAGAACCGATGGAGCAAGACGTATCCTGTCCCGGATGTTATATCTGTAATCAATACCGGCAAGCGCCGTCTTATTATCAATTGCATACCCAACGATTCCCCCAACCGAGGAAACGCCCATTTCTCCTCTATACTTATTGATTCCACTCTGCACTATGTTAGTACTCCGTGTTTTACGCCAATCTTGCGCAAAACCAGCCGTCACAAAGACAAACATACAAATCGTCAACAATGCCAATCTTCTCATAATCATGTAATTTAATATTTATATTCAGTAAAATAAACTCCTCTCAATAACAAATTTTCCGATCATCTCACTTTCAGCCTGTCGCCCGCGCTTTCTACGATCTTACGATAATAATCCTCGTCATATCCCGGGAAATCAGGAGAAGCAGGTATTCCATATCGATTACGTTTAAACAGTCCGTTTTCTTCTTTTTTCACATTACCGTCAATATATTTCACGAGCAAATATTCTCCCAGTTCTTTCCAGCGCCTGGTAGCATTATCTGCCGTCGTTGCGCTGAACCATGTAAGAAATTTACGCGCTTCCTCCGGATTTTCTCCATGCATTTCCACCGCCGCCTTATCTATAGCCGGAATCATATCCTGATATCCGCCTTCAAGTTCCTGTTGAACTTTGCGGATATCTTTTATCATAAAATTATATTTGCCGTATGCCGTATTTGCAACCCAGTTGTGTATCCAGAAAGCGGACGTCCACGAAAAAGTATACAAGTCTCCGTTACCTGTCCGATAACATTCGGGAACTGCCAACGCAGAGGCATAAACAGGATTAAACACGGTCATATCCGCATCATCGACGCCAAACCACAGGATTCCGCCGACTGCGTCCGGCAACCAGTTCCTCATTTGGGGAACAATCACAAATCCCGTCTGCTGTGTAGCAATTGCCCGTTCATTAAGATATTCCCGACCATCAACCTTGAAATGCATAGGTCTCCACCGGTAAGGCGCTTTATACGGTCCTGCTCCTGCATCATTTGTCATATCCAAATCCGTACCTTCAAAATGGTCGCGCATGCAGTTCTGAACATCCCTGACCGAAAGTTTGCGGTTAGGGATTATATACAACGGCATAGGCATCTTCGTCGTATCCCCTTTTATAAACGTTTCATATTTATCCATAGAAGGGTCATATTTACGAAAGACCGACCATACCCGCGCCTCGCAAGCGCGTAACCCGCCAAAATCATACGGATTATAGGCTTTGGCAAAACTAAAATCTTTATCTTTCCCTTTAAAATAGCCTTTTTCACGCGCCAGCGAAACGACATCCGGAGCATACATACAGTTTTCTTTATCATCAAACGGGATCTGCTGTATACGCGACTGATTGGCATGCGCCGATATACAATCATCGGGAATACGTATGGCAACCCATACAGCGCCTTTATTTCCATGACCTTTCCCGACCATTTCCATTATCCATGCCTCATTTTTATCTGCGATGGAAAAAGATTCGCCACCGCTGCAATAACCATATTCCGCTACAAGATCCGTCATTATCTTTATCGCTTCACGCGCCGTCTTCGCTCGTTGAAGCGTAATGTAGATAAGGCTGCCGTAATCAATAATACCGGTCGTATCAACCAACTCCATCCGTCCTCCGAAGGTGCTTTCGGTAATAGCAAGCTGATATTCATTCATATTCCCCACGACAGAAAAGGTCTGTTCTACCTGTGCAATCCGTCCGAGCGGTTTTCCGGTGTCCCATTCCACTACATCAAGCATCGTCCCTTTTGGCCATTTTGCAGCCGGCCAGTGATACATCTCTCCATATAAAGTATGGGAATCCGCCGCATACGAAATCATAACCGACCCGTCTATCGACGCGTTCTTCCCTACCAGAATACCCGTGCAGGCAAAAACATCTGCTCCGCCGGGCAAAAGTGCAACACAAATGAAAAACAATATTTTCTTCTTCATGACAACAACATCTTAAAATAATTTTTTTCGTGCAAAGAAACAAAAAATAAAACAAATTCGCCACTATTATCTAAAAAAATCGGCATATTTACCGTAAACTTGACGAAATATACAATCTATTTGACGGTAACGGAGACAAGATATTACATAAATCCCTGCGATTTAAGAACTTTCAGAAACTCATCAGAAAAAAAATCATTATTCTTGCGAGTGTAACGAATATCGGTAAATACCTGCGCAAGAGTTTCCTTGCCGTTTTCTTCAACAAACCGGCGATTTGTTTCCAATGCTTCTTTGTCCCTGTATAATGCATCAATAGCCGACTCCGTATAATCCGAATAACGTTCCTGATGCACGATAGCAGCTAAGGGCAATCTCTCCGGCTGTTCGGGGAGCGGTTCTGCCGGATATCCTGCCGTAACCGCAGTAATTGGAACGACAAGACGCGGCAATGCCAGCGTTTCAATAATAGAAGCGGCATTATAAGTCGTAGTGCCCAGATAACATATACCTAATCCGTTTTCTTCGGCGGCTACGCAAAAAGTCTGTGCAAAGAGCATCGAATCGATAACAGCAGCCATAAAAGTCTGAAAATTATCAAAACCGGCATCCGCTTTACGATACGAAGCCCATTTCACAAAACGGTTGGCATCGGCGCAAAACGTAAGCACAACAGGCGCCCCGGCAACCATCGCCTGATTAAAATGTGCCGGCGCTAACTTTTCTTTCTGTAACCGGTCACGCGTGACAACAACGCTATACAGTTGCATATTACCCGTATTAGACGCTTTCGCCGCCACCTCCAGCAACTCATGAAGCATTTTTTCGGAAACATCCCGACATGCATATTGACGGATAGTCCGCCTTTCTTTCATCCTGTTCAACATATTCTACATTCTACATTCTACATTCTACATTTATTACAGGTGCAAATATACATAAAAATCTCGTAAAGACAGGCAAAATTTGGAAGTGTAGATTCAACATCACAATGTAACTTTATCATGCAAATATCGAAAAAAAATCTCTATGCGAATAAAATTGTAATTTTTCTCTTGAGCCGATAAAAAGTTGTATTTGGCTCAAAAAAATCGTATCTTTGCACCGATAAAATAATTAAACGGCTCATTATGTACAACTGGCAATCTGAAAAATGGGCGGAATTTGTTTATAACGAAGAAATTATAAGCAATAATGCGTTGAGATTCGCAGAACT
>JAIRMH010000175.1 GCA_031258835.1 Tannerella sp. | reverse complement strand
CTCGCCGTTGTAATCGTTACCGTTTACACTTTTACCGTGACGTATATCCTTTACTGGATTACAAACAAGATGATTCTGATGCGTGTTTCGGAAAAAAGCGAGAAAATCGGACTGGATATTAGTCAACACGACGAATCATACGGCGAATTTGACAGCAACAGAGAACTTGCCGAATATTTTGAAGAACCGGACAAAAGCGCAAAATAAGACGACACCGTCGTTTCCTGTAAAAATAGAGGGGAGGGGGCATTTGATAAAGCCCCCTCCCCTCTCCTGTTTTTATTGGAATGTCTGTTTAAAATAGCCGGTCTTTGTCGTTGAACAATATCTTGTCGTTTATACGGACAACTTTACCGATTTTCTTCAGTTCGTCGTTCGAAATAAATTTGGGATTACCCATGATGCCAATTACAAGAGGTTTGTCTTTCAGATATTCTTTGTAAAATCCGACAATGTCGTCAAAGGTAAGGGTTTCTACTCTCGGAATATTTTCGATAGACGGATCGGCGGCGTATCCGAGTCTTTTTTGTCGTTCTATATAGAGCGCTTTATTGCGGAATGACGGATACGTCGTTTGGTAATATTCCTTCAGGAAACTTTTGATATTGCCTATCCTGTCTGCATTTTCGGGCATGTCGCGTATTAAGTCGAGAAACACTTGCAAGGCTTCGATCGCTTTGTCGTTTTGCGTACCCAGTTCGCCCTGGAAATAACTTTTGCCGCCCGGCAACATCGGCGACGCAAGATATCCCCATGCGGCGTATGCCATCGAACGTTTTTCGCGTATTTCCACCGTGACCAATCCGTTGAAACCTCCTGAAAAATATTGATCAAAGGCGTCGTAAACCACGTCGTCTTTTTTATCGTAATCCTTGACGGGAACATAGAAATAGATATGTGCCTGTTCTGCGTCGGAATTGGGGAGGAAGTAGACGATGTTTTCTTTTACGGTTACGAGTTCTTTGTCTTTCGGCGAATCGGACGGTATTTCCTGCGCTACCAACGGGAGGTTTTGACTCAGGATCTGGTGTACGTCATCGAAAGGCATCGTCCCGGAGTAGAAAATTTCGGCTTCGTAGTTGGCTGCACGATTGATGTCGCCGGTCAGTTCGGCAATCTGCAGGTTGACAATCTCCTGGTCGGTAAGGTTATCAATATAGCTTGATTTTTCTCCGTATTTTATAAACTCTCCCATCGCTGCGGAGAGCGTCTGTACGTCGTCCCGCTGATTCATACGTCCGACGATCAGCGAACTTTTGATTTGGTTCAACTGTTTGTCGTCGAGGTCTGGCATCAGGATCTGTCGCATCAGCAGCTGGCACGCTTCGGGCAAGGTCTCTTCATATCCGTACAGGCTGACATACAAATAATCGTCGTCGGAATAGATTCGGCAGGCGGTATTCAGTTTGCTGTACGCCTCTTTGAGTTCGTACGATTTCATGCTTCCCATTATTCCGGCATTGTTCATCAGCATGGCAGCTACGCCGAGTTTCGGATAGACGCGTTCTCCTACGCCGTAACGGATGGTCAGGCTGTAGATATCATTTTCCGGGTTTTCGGCGTAAAACAGTTTGGAACGGTCGTTGACCTGCGCAGTCCGGACTTCATTGAAGTCAAGAATTTTGCCTTCCGATTTTTTGATCGGCAGGTTTTTCAGTTGCATAGCGTACAGAGATTCTTTTCCTTCCGGTTTTTCGACCGGTTTATATCCCGGTTTCTTCATCTTCTCGTTTTTTTCGGGCTTCCCTTTTTCGACATAAAGCGCCAGGTAGTCAGAGCCGAGATACTGTTTTGCCACTTCTTTTACGCGGTCGATCGTCACTGCCATGACTTCTTCTTTGTAATTGAGTACGCGACTCATGTCCATGTCAGCGATAAAAGCGTTCATGATGGCGCTCGCTTTGCCGGAGTTCGATTCCATGGAAAGATCCATGTCGCGGCACATATTTCGTTTTACGGATTCGATCAGCCAGTCTTCGATGTCGCCCTTTGCTACTTTTTCTACGGCGTTCAGGATTTTCCTTTCCGCCGACTTGCTGGATTCAAACCGGCGCTGGTTTGCGTCGAATGACGGGACGGCCGAGATAATTACCCGTCCCTGTTCCCTGAGCGTAATAAGCCCGGCGCCTGCATTCAGAAGGTCGCCTTCTACTGTGATTTTATCGAGGATACCGGTCGAACTACTGTTTGAAATCAGCGACAGCGCTATTTCCAGTGCAATTTCGTCGGGATGCCCGATGGGTACGCTTTTATAGATCAGGTTGACGGAAGGGTAGTTACCTGCTTTCTTCGTGTATTGTTTTCTTCCGTTGATTGCAAGGTCCGGATAAGTTTTTCTTCCCGGTGTTTCTTTCGCCTGCAGCCGTCCGAAAGTGGAATTGATACGTCCCGATATTTCTTCCACTTTGATGTTTCCCGCCAGAACGAGGGCCATATTTCCCGGCACATACCAGTCTTCGTAGAATTGGATGAGTTTGCTTAAACGCGGGTTTTTCAGATGTTCTCCCAGTCCGATTATGGAACGGGAATAGGGATGGCCTTCAAATGCTTTCGAGAGGACAAATTCCGACTCGGCGTTGGACATATTGTCTTTCGAGCGGTTATATTCTTCGTAGACGGTCTCGAGTTCCGATTGGAAAGTGCGGAAGACGGGGTTGATAAATCGTTGCGAAGAAACCTCCAGCCATCTGTTTATCTGACAGGCCGGGAAAGAGTTGTAATAGAGCGTTTGATCAAAGCTCGTTCCGGCATTCGACCCTTTTGCGCCGATCGCTTCGAGCAGGTTAGAGTATTCGGTAGAAAGGCTGATCTGCGATTGCCGGACGGTCAGTTCGTTGATCTCTTTTCCGATCGCCGCTTTTTTCCCCGGATCGGTCTCTTCGGCCATCTCGTCGTATTTGGCAATGATTTCTTTGTATAGCGGCTCTTCGGCGTTCCAGTCCAGCGATCCTATCTTGTCGGTACCTTTGAATAATACATGTTCTAAGTAATGAGCCAGACCGGTGTATTCGGCAGGATCGTTCACCGAACCGGTACGAACGCAGACCGCTCCAAAGACGTCGGACTGATTTTCGTCTTCCCATACGTATACTTTCATGCCGTTTCTGAGCGAGAAGGCTTTCAGTCCCTCTCCCATACAATGTCCGGCGATGACTAAAAACATTAATGTGATGATCGATTTTATTGAATTCATGTTTTACAATTTAATAATTACTATTCATATCTATTACCCTACACGTCATTGCAAAATCGCAATCTAAAGCAATCCGGGACAGCCTTGCACTGACCTGGATTGCTTCGTTCATGCTAATGACTAAATTCGCCCATTTAGTTGATTATCAGCGAGTTTTACCCTATTCTCCGAGATTGTCAATGACGCTCCCGTCATTTCCCCCTGTTTATTTGAAAAATATAGGGTCTCGCAATGACGATTCACCTTTGTATTAAAAAGATATTTGCCCACTCGTTTTGTGATAGCGTCTTATTTATTTTTTCTCCAAAACGGTGATATAATATCCAAAAACCCCGGCGCTGACACGAGCTGCCCATGGTTCGAAGGTGATATTGCCCTCACTGTCGTAAGTAGCGATCGCCGTCTCCGCATAAGCCTTGACTGCACCGTCCTCGATGACAAGCCCCCACATATACGTATTCCCATAGGAACTATGGACATAAATAACTTCCGTCCGAGCGATGGAGATAGTCTTTTTCTCAAAATCGACAATCCCTTCAACCGTCATTTCTCCACCCCAGATATTGGTGATATCAACCCGGTCGAAGTTAGCTCCCTTTTGTGAAATGGTGATTTCATAAATGTCGCCTTCGGGTTCCCCGGTCGTAATATCAATATCCTGTGCGTCGTATTTCCCGAAAAGGTACGTATCTTCAAATGAGGGAGCGACAAGCGTCGTCAGACTTATGGCGCTACTGTATGCCACGCCGTTATCTCTGGTTCGCGCATACGCCTTGACATAATAGGACGTCTCGGGATCAAGACCCGCCATCGTCGCCTCTATGTTTGAACTGGAAATTTCGTCGATAGTAACGACTTTATGAATGGGCAGGAACGATTCGTTTAAAGAATAAACGAATCCTGCTTCGATAATTTCATCGCCGCCGCCGCTCCACGCCGCCGATACATCGACACTTTCGTACGTGACATTAGCGGGCGCAGCCATAGTGACTGTGGGCAATTTAGACGGATCGCCGGCGTTGGCGGCGTCGATGTCGTCTTTCACTAAGTCTTCACTGCTGCAAGCAGACAATAAAGCCGCCATCACAGCAATGCATATATATTTTATGTTGAATCTGTTTGTTTCCATAAGTGTTTTTTTTGTGGTTAAGGATTTTGTTCATTTTTGGAGATTTGTTTATTCTCCTGCATCTCAGCGTTCGGGATCTGGTAAATCCATGCTACATCCTGGGCGTCTATGACATGTTTGTATCCGGTAGTATGATTGCTTCCTGCGTAATTCCTGTCAACCCCCCGGTTCAACCGTTTCAGGTCGAAATAGCAGAAACCTTCTCCCCATAGTTCAATGCGGCGTTGCAGATAGACGTCGTCGACCGTCACGCTCGTTTCGTTCCATTGCGGATCGCGTTTCGCCATCAATTTCTTCAACGCCGTAGCCGCTTCCGCTCCACGACCGAGATGAGCATACGCTTCCGCTTCGATAAGCACCATTTCTGCGGCGCGCATATAGACATAATCCATCGTCCAGTCGCCGAGATCGCCGAATTTCAGGGAAGCATACGGCAACTTTGCCGCAGAGGTTGACGCCGAAGGATTCCCTGAGGGGCCGTTGAACAGCGCTTTCCGGTAATCGCCGGATGGGATCTGGCTATACAGGCGCGCATCAATACCGCGGGGAGAATATCCTATTCCGGCATAACCCGGAGCGATATTGGAGATGTGCGAGAAGAAAGAGGCATAGGTTGTCTGCGTCTCTGTGCTATGATCGAATCCCCACATCCATTCTCCATTGGTTATGTCCATAAAGCCGTCATGCAAGCCGCTTTCTCCCATGATCACGTAGCCGGCGTGCGCATTTTTCGCTGCCTCCGCCGCTTTTTCCCATTGCTGACTCAACAGGTAATACCGCGCCAGCAAGCCGTTCGCTACGCTTTCGTCAATAAACATTTTATCTTCGTCGCGGTCGTATCCTGCTTCCAGATACTTGACGGCATTCGTCAGATCGCTTTCTATCTGGTCGTATACCTCCTTCACCGTATTGCGTCCTTTCCGCCGGGTCTGTTCCTCTTCGCTCATGTTATCGACGGCACAGTACAACATTGGCACTCCCGGAGCCGAAAGATTGGGCAACCCATCTGCACCGGTAGGGTTCTGAAAGATCTGGATCAGATAGTAATACGCCATGCCGCGTATCGCATATCCCTGTCCCAGAAGGCCTTTACTGGAAACAGAGACCGGTTCTTCGGGGAAGAATCCGATGATTTCGTTGGCTTTTGCTATCATAGTATAAAAAACACGCCAGTCGATGATCGGACGACGGTTCGTGTATATCCGGTTATTCACGTCGTAATCATAATTAAACCAGTGTATGGACATCATGACAATGTCTTCGCACATCATATCCTTGGCGTGAAGAACCGACATATAGGAGAAATCGTCATGCACGGCAACAGAACTGCCGCTTATATTATAAGCGACCATAAATGCCCATACGCCGCGCAGGTAGGCATTCAGCGATTCGGGATCCTGCGCCGCCAGTTCCGATGCCTTTTCGGAATCTAAGACGCCTGTGTTATCGGCTTCCAGATAGTCCTCCGAACAAGCAGAGAGAAGGAACAAACCGATGAAAGCGAATGTGATAAATTTATATAGTTTCATAATCGTTATCGTTTTGGAGTTAAATAATTAGAAAGTAAGATTGACACCGAAAGAATAAGTACTTATCGGAGAATACATGTAGCCGGTTGAGCCGGAGAAACTCTGACGGGGATCAAGGCCTTGCCTTTTCGAAAAGAGTACGAGATTGTCGCCTACAAGATAAATGCGGAATTTTTCAACGCTTATTTTTCTGAGGAGCGAAGAGGGCAGCGAATAGCCCACGGTCAGATTCCTCAGGTTGAAATAAGAAGCGTCGGTCAACCAGCGGTCGCTGGAAGCGTTTACCTCCTGATCATCGAAGAGCAGGGCGGGAATCGCGCTATTGCGGTTAGTCGGCGTCCAGCGATTGAACATGTCCTTGTGGAAGTTCTGTCCGTTTTCGCCGCCCGTCATTAAATCCTGGTAAAATGAATCCCACAGGTATCCGCCCACCTGGTAAGAGGTCTGTATGGAGAGGTCGAAGCCGTAAGCGTCCAGTGTGGTGGAAATACCGCCTGTCCAATCCGGGAAAGCCGATTTGCCGGTCTCACGGAGGGTAGCTTCCGACGCTACGTTTACGTGTTTCTCAAACTCTCCCTCGTCGTTGTATTTGTTAAACAGGGGACGCCCCGTCTCGCTGTCAACGCCGGCATATTCGTAAGTATAAAAGTCGTAGAGCGTACCGCCTAACTTGCGCCAGTAACTGCCGGCCTGGTAACCATCCGGAAACTCTGCCGCCGGTTTGCTTTCGGGCAGTTTCGTCAGTTCGTTCTTATAGTGCATCGCGTTCAGAGCGACAGTCCATTTAATGTCGTTGGTGTTGATGATGTCGACCGCAATGTCAAATTCAATACCGGTATTTTTCATTCCCATTTCGTTTTTCCAGATGTAAGCAGGGTTTCCTCCGGATGGCGGCAGGGGGCTGGCGTATAGCAGATCGTCCTTTTTGCGGATGAAATAGTCGACATCAAAGCTCAACAGCTCCCACGCCCGGAGTTCTACCCCGACGTTAAAATCTTTGCCTTTTTCCCAGGTAAGATCGGGATTTCCCCGGAGCGTTTTCGTCATAGCCGGCTCTCCGTCTACGCGGTCGATCCGGTACAAGTCTTTATAAGCAGTGACAATGCCGATATCGTCGTTACCTTGCGTACCGTAACTGGCTTTCAGCTTCAGGTTGTCGATCGCGTCGACGTCGCGCATGAAATCTTCTTTTTCTAATCTCCAGGAGATACCGGCCGAGTAGAACGTACCCCAGCGTTTATCCGGATGAAAGCGGGAGGATCCATCCTTGCGCAAACTGGCGGTCGCGTAATACTTGTCATCGTAATTGTATTCGGCCCGGCTGAAGAACCCTTCGAGCGACACACTGCTGGTCGACGACGTCAGATCCTGGTAACGCGCGGCATTGGCAAGTTCGGGATTATTGGGATCGACGAAATTTGTCATATGACCGTACAGGAGGGAGCTCCTGGTATCTTTTGATTCGTGACCGAGCAGAATGTCGAGCGTATGTTTGCCGTAGGTCGGCGTCCAGTTCAGCAACTGGTTCACGTTCATGGCGGCGGAGCGCACAAATTCTCTTTCGCCACGTCCGCCGACATTAGCCGCATCGCCGCCGTTGGGGGTGGCATAAGCCGTAACATCGGCATTGAATACGTCGTATGCCATATTCGCCGTAAACTTAAAATCTTTCAGGAATTTCACTTCAAAGAACCCACGTCCGGAGAAATTGTCATACAACGTCGTGTTAATATCTTCGTTGATGGTGGCTACCGGATTTTGTTCGGAGGCATACGGGCGGAGATATTCGGTTCCGAAGTCGTATTTGCGGTTGCCATTGTCATCGTACATCGGCTGACCTTCGCCGTCATACATGTAAATGGGGTATATGGGAGCAATGTGTTGCGAGAACATAAAGATGTTACTGTAATTGGAACCTGTAGATCCAAACTGTTTCTGCACGGTATTTGAGTACATGACATTGGCGCCCATTTTGATGTATTTGCCGATCGTCTGGTCTACTTTGGCCCGGGCCGAAATACGGTCGAAAGCCGAGTTTGCCACGTAGCCTTCGTCTCCCAGATAGCCCAGCGACACGTATCCGGTCGTCGCTTCCGAGCCGCCGCTGACGTTGACATTGTACTCCTGCCGCAACCCGTTTGTAAACGGATCTTTTTGCCAGTTGTCATTCCACTTAAAGGAAGCGGCTTTTGCTTCAGGCGTCAACTTCCCCGTAAACGGGTCGATGATATTATTGTCCGCTACGCCTTTGTAGATATTATACTTCGCGTATTCGTTGATGAGGTTGGAAGCGGTATACGCGCTTGCGTCCATGTACGACATTTCGCTCAGCAGGTTATTGCGTACGGATTCATACATCATTTCATAATATTCTCCGGCGTCGGAAATAATATTATAAGAAGGGACGGCGCGAGCGTTAAAGCCACTTCTTCCCTCGAAGTTAACTTTCACCTTCCCGCTTTTCCCGCTTTTAGTCGTGATAATAACCACGCCGTTCGACCCGCGCGCGCCGTACATGGAGTTGGCGGCCGCGTCTTTCAGTACGGTCAGCGATTCGATGTCCTGCGTGGAGATCGAGTTCAGCGATCCCTCATAAGGAACACCGTCTACGATAATCAGTGGATTCTGGCTGGCGGAGATCGAGTTGATACCCCGAATGATGATGCTCGCCGACGAACCCGGCGTGCCGCTCGAACTGACGGTCTGCACGCCTGCGACAGCGCCTTCCAACGCTTTTGACACGTTAGAGACCTGCGTTTTCTGCAATTTTTCTCCTTTTATCTGTGTGGCCGCTCCCGAAAAAGAAGATTTTTTTGCCGTACCATATGCGACGACGATCACTTCGTCGAGACTTTGAGCCGCTTCCTTCATTACGATGTGAAGGTTTTCGCCCACTGCAATCTCGACAGGTTCCATTCCGATGAATGAAATGACGATGACGTCGGCCGACTCCGGAAGATCCGGTAAAATGAATTTCCCGTTACCGTCAGTGATCGTTCCCAATGTTGTCCCTTTTACGGAGACAGATGCTCCTGCCACCGGATCGCCATCCTCGGCATAGGTGACTGTGCCCGAGGCAACCTTCGTTTGTGCAAAGGCTATACCCACACACAGATACAGGAGAGTAAATAAGTAAATCAATTTTCTCATAAACGTAAATTTTAGTTAAAATTAGACTTTAAGCAATTATTGTTTTCATAAAAAATCCGGATACTATGCATCACAGTAATATGTATACATAGCGTAACTTTCATTACACGCAAAAGAACGCTTCCTGATTTTTTGCATGTAACACACACTCTCTCTCTCGCAAGAATTTATGTCGAACTTTCCTCTCGTCTCTCTGCAAGCATAGCGCCCGTCCTCCCCTGTTAAAGAGGATTTCGTGTTATTTGCAAATCGGTTTTCCCGTAAAAGAAATTTCGTATACATGTGATTCCTGTCGTTATTTCTTTTGAACGAATAATAACGTTCAATACATAAAAAGTTAATACTTACCGTTACTTTTCGAGGTACAATATCCAATTCAAAAAATAACTTGTCACGACAAAGGTAAAATTATTTTTGCAAATAATCAACAAGTTTGAAAAAATAAAGAATAATATAAAGCAAAAGTTCAATAACAAGCGAATGTGAACCGAGTGCGGTTTAAGCGCTATCAAGAAAAACGAAAGAATCGGGCCGGACATCAGTCAACACAACGAATCATACGGCTAATTTGACGGTAACAGGGAACTTGCCGAACATTTTGAAGAACCGGACAAAAGCGCAAAAAAAAAGAACTATATTCCGGCATTTACACATATTACAAAAAAAATATAGGATGAAATTTGCTTTTTACCATATAAAAGTCATATATTTACGGACTTTTTATATAGTAAAAGGCGTTATTACGCCTGAATATTAATAACAAAAATTGTTTGATATGAAAAAGAATTATTTGCTAATTTCGTTTGTGATTCTATTCCTGACAACATCATGCGTAGAATCGAAGTATAAATACGAAAGCGTACAGGGCGACCCGCTTCAGACGCGTATTTATACATTGGACAACGGGTTGAAAGTTTATCTATCCGTAAACAAAAACAACCCTCGCGTACAGACATATATCGGCGTTCATGTGGGAGCGAAAAACGACCCGGCCGAAACCACCGGGCTGGCTCATTATTTCGAACATCTAATGTTTAAAGGTACCAAAAAATTCGGGACATCCGATTATGAGGCCGAAAAGCCGCTGTTAGACAAAATCGAAAGACTGTTTGAAACGTATCGCCAGACAACCGACGAAGAAGAACGAAAGGCTATCTATGCCGAAATAGACAGCATATCGCAGGAATCTTCCAAAATAGCGATACCAAACGAATACGACAAGCTGATGTCTTCAATTGGCGCTAAGGGTACAAACGCGTTTACTTCATACGACGTCACGGCATATACGGAAAATATTCCGGCGAATGAAATTGAGAATTGGGCGATCATTCAGGCCGGCCGTTTCACCGATCCTGTAATACGCGGATTCCATACCGAACTCGAAACCGTTTACGAAGAATACAACATGAGCCTTACACGCGATTCAAGAAAAATATATCAGGCGGTTCTGAACGGATTGTTTCCGCATCATCCTTACGGGACGCAAACCGTACTGGGTACACAGGAACATTTGAAAAACCCGTCAATAACAAATATCAAAAATTATTTCGAAACATATTATGTACCTAATAATATGGCCATTTGTATGGTAGGCGATATCAACCCCGACGAAGTTGTCACTATTATCGACAAGTATTTCGGTTCGCTGAAGCCAAAAGAAATACCGAAACTGAAAACATCGTCCGAACAACCCATCAACGCGCCGATTATCAAGGAAGTGACAGGTCTGGAAACGGAAAACATCGCAATAGCATTCCGCTTACCGGCGGCAAACACAAAAGACGCAGCCGTTCTCGAATTTGTAGATTACCTTCTCACGAACGGCAAGGCCGGCCTCATTGATCTGAATCTCGTACAAAAACAAAAAGTTTTATACGCAGGAAGTTTCTCAAGGCCAATGACCGACTACTGCATATTTCAATTGAACGGAACACCCAAAGAAGGACAGACGCTCGACGAAGTGAAAGATCTCTTGTTAGAGCAAATTGAAATGTTAAAGAAAGGTGAATTTGACGACTGGCTACTCGAAGCCGTTATAAACAACTTCAAACTGGAACAGTATTATCAAAGCGAAGACTATGAATATGCCGCCGACTTACAGCTAAACGCATTTATCAATGACATAAAATGGGAAGATGTGGTCAATAAAGTTAAGTTTCAGTCCGGA
The DNA here is from genome assembly GCA_031258835.1 of Tannerella sp. GTDB lineage: Bacteria > Bacteroidota > Bacteroidia > Bacteroidales > Tannerellaceae > Tannerella. The sequence goes on along the minus strand of JAIRMH010000175.1, from coordinate 14,689 downwards.
TTGACAAAAAAAGATGTGGTCGATTTCTGCAACAGATATTTGAAGGATAATTATGTTGTCGTATACAAAAGGAAAGGAACGCCGGAGGACAGTAAAATAGAAAAGCCGAAAATAACGCCGATTCCGACAAACCGCGATGCGGAAAGCGACTTTCTGGCAAAGATAAAAGCGCGTAACGTGAAACCGATAGAACCGGTATTTCTGGATTTCTCAAAAGATATGTCCATATCAAAAGTAAAAAAAGACATCCGGTTGCTGTACAAACAAAACGTTACCAACCCTCTTTTCTCATTGTACTATATCTATGAAATAGGAAATAACCACGACAAAGCGTTAGGTACGGCGTTCAATTATTTAAATTATCTGGGCACTTCTACAAAGACTGCGGAAGAAATCAAAAGCGAACTGTACAAAATGGCGTGTTCCTTCAATGTCATTGCCAGCAACGAGCGTGTGTATGTATATGTAAGCGGCTTGAACGATAACTTTGAAAAAGCAATGACGCTCCTTGAAGAACGTCTTGCCGACACAAAAGCCGACCAGGGAATTTATAATGACTACGTCAGGGATATCCTCAAGCAACGTGCAGATGCAAAACTAAATCAACAGGCAAATTTCAGCCGGCTAAATAATTACGCAGTCTGGGGGCCTGTATCGCCGGTCACCAATATACTGTCGGAAACCGAACTGAAAACGGTGAATCCGGAAGAGTTTGTCGCACGTACCAAAGAGTTGAAAAACTTTGAACACACCATCATGTATTATGGCCCACTGTCGCAAAAAGAAATAACGGCAGCCATAAACAAAAATCATGCGGTAGGCGAAACGCTGAAACCGATACCCGAACCGCTGAAATTCACAGAACAGGATACCGAAGAAAACAAGGTGTTACTGGCTCACTACGACGCCCAGCAAATTTATATGGCAATGGTTCATAAAGGAGGGCTGTTCGACAAAAGCCTCGAAGTTGACCGTACTATGTATAATACTTATTTTGGCGGCGGCATGAATAGCATCGTATTTCAGGAAATGCGCGAAGCGCGCGGACTGGCTTATTCGGCATGGGCAAACTATCAGCGTCCCGGAAAACCAGACCGCTCTTACATCCTGAACGCTTTCATCGCAACGCAAAACGACAAAATGAAAGAGGCCGTTGAAACGTTCAACAGCATACTCAACGATATGCCGGAATCGGAAAAAGCCTTTGCTATCGCCAAAGAAAGTATCATTACCAATACCCGTACGCAACGCATCCTCAAAGAAAATATATTATGGAGTTACCTGAATGCCCTGGAATTTGGATACACGACGGATCCGAGGAAAGAAATATTTGAAAAAATATCGGATATGACGCTCGATAACGTAAAAGCCTTTCAGGAAAAGTACATTAAAAACAAACCCTTCACCTATTGTATACTTGGAGATACGACAGATCTGGATGCGGAAACACTGAAAAAAATCGGTACTGTGAAGATCCTTACACAGGAAGAAATTTTCGGATATTAAGAGCAGGAGGAGAAGCGCCGAACATACTGTTTAGAATTTGCCTTATTGGAATTCATATTGCATTTGACGGCTGAATCTGCGATAGGGTAACTTTGGCTTTTCAAGCGCATAGTTAACGATATGCGGGACCTAATATTTGCGTCGGATGAAAAATATATTACAGAAATATATTGCATTTATTCGCTTATTTAGATAACTTTGCCGCCGTTTTAAAATAAAAATATCAAATTTTACTAACATAAAAATCAACAGCCAATGGGCAAACAACAACCTGTCATCAGGTTTTACAGCGGTGAGGACATTCCTCTTGAACTACACAAGGCGCGTATCGTGCAGAAACTGAATCTCGTACCGATCGAACGACGCCTCGAAGCGCTTTATGAAGGCGGCTTCAACACCTTTCGTCTGAACACCAGAGATATCTTTCTGGACATGCTTACAGACAGCGGTACCAATGCGATGAGCGACATGCAACTCTCGGCAATGATGCACGCCGATGACGCATATGCCGGCTCGCAGAGTTTTTATCGTTTTCAGAAGGCGGTAGAAGACGTCTTGAAAAAAAAGTACGTATTGCCCGCCCATCAGGGGCGCGCAGCGGAAAATATTCTTGCGAAGGCCTACATTCGGAAAAAAGGCGACTTGATTCCGATGAACTATCATTTTACTACCGCCCTGGCGCATATCACGCAATATGGCGGACGAATTGTCGAATTGCTTTATGACGAAGCCTACCGTATCGACTCGGAATATCCTTTCAAAGGGAACATGCACGTGGAGAAACTGGAGCAGGTCATCCGCGAGACGGGCGTGGAAAACATTCCGTTCATCCGCATGGAGGCATCGACCAACCTGATTGGCGGTCAACCGTTCTCCATTCAGAACATGCGCGAAGTACGCCGGATTGCCGACACATACGGTTTGCGGCTGGTATTGGATGCCAGTCTGCTGGGCGAAAATGCATACCTGATCCTGCAACGCGAACCGGAGTTTGCCGAATCGACAATGGGCGAAGTCATTGAAATCATGACAGGCATGGCCGATATCGTGTATTTCTCGGCGCGAAAGCTGAGTTCTTCGCGCGGCGGTGCTATTTGCACAAACAGCCATGAAATTTACCTCGAACTCGAAGCTTTAGTGCCTTTGTTTGAAGGATTCCTGACGTATGGTGGTATTTCCGTCCGTGAAATTGAATCGATGGCAGTCGGGTTATATGAAACGCTGGACGAAACGATGATCCGCCAAAGCCCCGATTTCATCCGGTATCTGGTAAATTCGCTGACGGCGAAAGGCGTGCCGATGGTAACACCTCCCGGCGTGCTGGGCGCCCACGTTAACGCTATGCAGATGTGCGACCATATCCCGCAGACACAATATCCGGCAGGCTCGCTGGGTGCCGCCTTCTTCCTCGTTTCCGGTGTGCGCGGAATGGAACGAGGCTCTATCTCAAACCAACGCGACGAAGAAGGAAACGAAACATATGCCGATATGGAACTGTTGCGCTTAGCCGTCCCGCGACGGGTATTCACGCTTTCCCAGATCAAATATGTAGAAGATCGTATGGTATGGCTATACAAAAACCGCCACCTGATCGGCGGATTGAAATTCATTTACGAGCCACCCGTCCTGCGATTCTTCATGGGAGGACTGGAACCCGTATCGGATTGGCCGGTGAAACTGATGGCCAAATTCCGGGAAGATTTCGGCGATAGCTTGTAGAAATACTTATCTAAATACTTTAAAAAGACGGGGCGAATGGGACAATTTCCATATTCGTCCCGTCACTTCTAATCGCTCCTTGCAGGGGAGCAGAAATACGTATTCAAGACGCCTCCAGTGGGAAAGTAGAGGGTTAAATAAAGTGATCTCAGACGTCCCAAACTCTGAGGAGAGGGGGGAGAACCGAGTATCCATATATGTTGTATAATCGTGTTGTATAATCGTGTTGTATAATATAAAATATTTTGAATGTTAGTTGATTATTTATGCTTAACTTTGTGAAATTATACAGATGATGAAAATGATTCTTTGTGAGGAATGAATTTTGTATACAATATTAACCGGTGGTATACTTGTACGCAGGAAAATCTTATTAAATACATATTATATATGTCATGAAACGAATATATACAAAATTGACGGCTGCCGTCCTGTTTATTTTTATTTGTTGCAACATATCTGCAACAGAAAGAGACACGATAAAAATATTGGCGATAGGAAACAGTTTTTCGGAAGATGCCGCCGAAGAGTATTTAGACGATTTGGCAAGGGCGGCAGACATACCGGTCGTTATCGGTAACGCCTATATAGGCGGTTGTTCGTTGGAGAGGCATTACAATAATGCGATCGAACAATCGGCTAATTACAGCTACCGTAAAATCAACGCAGAAGGCGAAAAAACAACAACGCCCGGACAGATGCTTTTGCAGTGTATCCTTGATGATGACTGGGACTATATAACACTGCAACAAGCAAGTCCGTTGTCAGGGAAAGCCAATACTTATTTCCCCTACCTGAACAGTCTCATTGAATATGTCCGTTCACGAGCGACGAATCCACAAATGAAGCTGGCTTTTCATCAGACATGGGCTTATGCTAAAGATTTCAAACATGAGAACTTTGCCTCTTATAACTATGACCAGGAACAGATGTATAACGCTATCATAGAGGCCGTAAACAATGCGGTGTCCCAAGCCGGTATCACGATTGTCATTCCTTCGGGAGCCGCTATACAAAAGGCAAGAAAGGTCATGCAGAAAGATGATTTCTGCCGCGACGGTTATCATCTTAATAAAGGCATCGGACGTTATACCGCCGCCTGCGCATGGTTCGAAACGCTTTTAGATAAACCGGTAACGGAAAATACGTTTTACCCTGAAAATATGACTGAAGAAGAAGCCATAATCGTCCGGGAATCCGCCCATTCCGCCGTAAAAGAATTTAAATAGACAAAATATCCATGAAGCATTTTATCATTTACAACAGTCCGGCAGGATCTCTGCGTATAGTAGAGAACGGCACAGGTATTACGAATATCGATTTCCTTACAAACAAGCCGGAGAATCCGGCGGAAGCAGAAGAAAAGGAAACGTTTCTATTACAAACCGCCGCTAAACAATTATCCGAATATTTTGCCGGTAAACGCACGCATTTCGACGTCAAATTAGACCTGCACGGCACGGACTTCCGGAAACGTGTATGGAATGTGCTTTGTACAATACCTTACGGCGAAACACGTACATATAAGCAAATTGCGGAATGTGCCGGCTGTCCGAAAGGCGCACGCGCCGTAGGATTAGCGAATAACCGCAATCCCGTCTCAATCATCGTCCCCTGCCACCGTGTCATAGGCGCTAACGGCTCTCTTACCGGATATGCCGGCGGATTGAATATTAAACAAATACTCCTTGATATCGAACAACGAAATCAATTTATTTTCAAAGCTAAACCAATCGGCAAAAAATAACTGTACATCCCCTTCCCATAATTCGGCATCCCCAATTCACTCTCCCAATTCGGCATTCCCAATTCGGCATTCCCAATTCACAGCATATATAGCGACGCCGATTGTTTTTCATTGAACAACTGAAAAAACGAAGAATAAACCGGATAGATTTTACTCATCCGGAATCCACCTTTATTTCGACATTACAAATACGAAGAAAAATCCACTGTACGGTATTAATTTATCGCAATATTTGCCAGTATAACGACAAATCATCACTATGGCAAATATTTTTATCATTTTGATTCTATTTACCTCTATTACATTTACAAAATGACATATATTTGCAGCGCAAAACAGACAAAATGTAAAACATAATAATAAAAACAGACAACAAATGACAAATAAAATTCATTTTCATAAGATGCACGGTTTAGGTAACGATTATATATATGTAAATACAATGAAGTATACGATTATCAATCCTGAGGAAAAGGCGAAGCGCTGGAGTGAATACCACACCGGCATAGGGGCTGACGGACTCGTGTTAATAGGGGAATCCGACAAAGCTGATTTTAGTATGCGAATATTCAATGCCGACGGTTCCGAAGCTATGATGTGTGGTAACGCAATCCGATGTATTGGGAAATATGTATACGAACAAGGTTTTACGACAAAAACAAAACTGATGCTCGACACCTTATCAGGCATAAAGATACTAAACTTACATATTGACAACCATCAGGTAAAAACGGTTACCGTAGATATGGGGATACCGGAGACGGACGACAAATTAACAACGGTGAAAGCAGGTAACAATACGTATGAAGGAACTGTTGTTTCTATGGGAAACCCGCATTTCGTAATTATTATTGACGATATCCATAAAATTGATTTGGAAACGGTAGGTCCGCTTATTGAAAATAACCCGTTATTCCCCAACCGTACGAATGTCGAGTTTGCCGAAATAAAGGACAAAAGTAATGTACGTATGCGGGTATGGGAACGAGGCTCGGGCATAACGATGGCCTGCGGAACAGGGGCGTGCGCTACACTTGTCGCGTGTGTGTCCAGAGGAAAGACAAATCATGAAGCCAACATCATAATGGATGGAGGGACGCTTTCCGTTTTTTGGGACGAAAACAACCATGTCCAAATGACAGGCGATGCCGTAGACGTGTTCGAAGGCGATATCGACGAACAGGACATTTTCAGGCAGGGAAACATTACGGACGACCACCCCGACTGATGATCACCGATATGACATGACATAAAAACAAACATAAAGCAAAAAACAAACAAAACAATCAATTAGAAAAACAACATTTTATGGCATTAGTAAATGAGAATTTTTTGAAATTATCGGATAACTATTTGTTTTCAGACATTGCCAAGAAAGTAAATGCTTTCAAAGTAACACATCCGAAAGAAAAAGTTATCAGTTTGGGAATCGGAGACGTGACCAGGCCTTTGCCGAAAGCAGTGTGCGACGCTATGCATAAGGCGATTGACGAAATGAGTAAAAAGGAAACGTTTCGCGGATACGGACCGGAACAAGGTTATTCTTTTTTAACGGACGCTATCATAAAACATGATTATGTGCCGCGCGGTATTAACCTTGAACTAAATGAAGTATTTATAAACGACGGTGCCAAGAGTGACACCGGGAATATAGGAGACATATTGAGGCTTGACAACACGGTCGGCGTTACTGACCCGATATATCCCGTATATATCGACTCCAATGTAATGGCCGGACGGACAGGCGCTAAGGAAAACGGTAAATGGAGTAATATCGTATACATACCATGTACTGCGGAAAACAACTTCATACCCGAACTCCCGTCGCGCAGAATAGACATCCTGTACTTATGCTATCCCAACAATCCTACGGGAACAACGCTAACGAAAGATGCGCTTAAAATGTGGGTGAACTATGCATTAACAAACGATGTATTGATATTGTACGACGCTGCATATGAAAGATTCATACAGGACGCGGACATACCACATTCGATATACGAAATAAAAGGCGCAAAAAAAGTGGCGATCGAGTTTCGCAGTTTTTCCAAGACGGCGGGTTTTACAGGTGTCAGATGCGGATATACCGTTGTGCCTAAAGAATTGAACGAATTTACGCTTGCCGGCGAGAAGATTCCGTTAAACCGTTTATGGAACCGACGCCAATGTACGAAGTTCAACGGAACAAGTTACATCACGCAACGTGGAGCGGAAGCTATATTTACGCCTGAAGGCGCAGCGCAGGTACAGGAAAATATAGATTATTATATGACAAACGCCAAGATTCTAAAAAAAAGACTTTTAGAATGTGGACTGAATGTTTTCGGCGGTGATAACGCACCATATATATGGATGCAGACGCCAAACAAAACAAAGTCATGGAGATTTTTTGATCAGCTTCTTTACGAAACGGCTATCGTAGGAACACCGGGCGTCGGCTTCGGACCGAGCGGCGAAGGATATTTCCGGTTTACGGCCTTCGGCAGCCGCAAAAACACCGAGGAAGCTGCCGAGAGATTGAAAAAATGGCTTTGACCCGGCTAAACGACAATTGTCTTTAGTTTAAGGATAAGCGCTTATTGCCACTTGACGCCTCTCAAACGAAACATTCGCATTTTTAAACATAATAAATCGGTTTTGATAGATATTAGTTTAATTTAAAATGAAAAAGGTATGAAAAGAATTTTTTTAAAAAAGACAGCAATGTTTGCAGTTGCATTTTTTGCAACATGTACTCTTGCAAAAGCGCAAGGGGTAGAGGTTTCTGCAGGTGGAGATATAGTAAGCAGCTATATCTGGCGCGGACAGTATTTAGGGGGCGTATCCGTACAACCGGGAGCATCGCTATCGACAGGTGGATTCTCATTCACAGCATGGGGATCCGTCGGGTTCGACAATCTCGACACGAAAGAATTTGACTTTACTGTCAGTTATGGTATCGGAGGATTCAGCGCGGCAATCACGGACTACTGGTTCACAAACATCGGCGATGGCGCTAATTATTTCGATTATGAAGCACTTTCGACAGCACATATCTTTGAAGCAACGGTCGGATATGATTTCGGACCTGCTGCAATTGTGTGTAACACGAATTTTTCGGGATCGGATTATAATGCCGACGACAAAAGGGCTTATTCCACTTATATCGAAGCAAGCGTACCCTTCAAATTAGGAGGACTTGACTTAAAAGCGGAATTTGGGTTGACGCCTTGGGAAGGATGTTATTCCGATAAACTAAATGTAGTGAATATCGGACTGACAGCAGGAAAAGAAATACGCGTAACGGAATCTTTTGCTGTTCCCTCTTTTACAAAAATAACGTTCAACCCCTACGAGAAAAAATGTTATTTCGTATTTGGCGTAAGCCTCTAAGTTGCAACAACCAAACGACAAACAGTATTAACAAATAAGTCGGAATCCGACAAGGAAACCGTTAATAATAAATATATACAAGATGAAAAAGATTGAAGCAATTATCCGTAAAACCAAATTCGAAGAAGTAAAAGAAGCGATTCTTAATGTCGATATTGAATGGTTCTCTTATTATGATGTAAGAGGTATAGGTAAATCACGTCAGGGACGTATATATCGTGGCGTAGTATATGATACAAGTTCCATAGAACGCATACTTATTTCAATTGTTGTGCGTGACAAAAATGCGGAGAAGACAGTGACGGCTATTATATCGGCCGCTCATACCGGGGAAATAGGCGACGGACGCATATTCATCATTCCAATCGAAGATGCGATTCGTATCCGTACGGGTGAACGTGGCGACATCGCATTATACAACGCAGAACAGGAGAGATAATTACAAGTAACATTTTTACAGTTTTTACAGTTAATAACGGATTAAATTATAACATTATGGACAAAAAATATACTATATACCGAATTGCAAAACGAGGAATCGCCACATTGTTTATGATCCTCCTCTTTTCAACAAGCGTAATGGCGCAGGATGCCGCAGCGGACGACATCGCGACTACCGTAAACGACTTATCCCTCGGACTTAACACCGTATGGATGCTGCTGGCTGCCATGCTGGTATTTTTTATGCAGCCCGGATTCGCACTCGTAGAAGCCGGCTTCACACGCACCAAAAATACAGCTAACATCCTGATGAAAAACTTTTGTGATTTTTCTTTCGGTTCATTGCTATATTGGGCGATTGGATTTGGGATTATGTTCGGTGCAGGGGGCTTTATTGGCGTACCAAACTTTTTCAACATAGATTTCTACGACAGCGGGCTGCCCAATGCAGGATTCCTGATATTCCAGACCGTCTTTTGTGCAACCGCAGCAACGATCGTTTCCGGCGCTATGGCCGAAAGAACCAAATTTTCTATGTATATTTGCTACTCCATTCTGATATGCACCATCATATACCCTGTTTCAGGACACTGGACATGGGGTGGCGGATGGCTTATGAATGGAGAAGAAGGAAGTTTTATGACAAAGACATTTGGGACGACATTCCACGATTTTGCCGGTTCTACGATTGTTCACTCCGTCGGAGGATGGGTGGCATTAGTGGGCGCTGCCGTTCTCGGACCGCGTATCGGTAAATATGGAAAAGACAAAAAGTCGAAGGCTATTCCGGGTCATAATCTTACCGTTGCAGCGCTGGGCGTATTTATCTTATGGTTCGGATGGTTCGGATTCAATCCCGGCTCGCAACTTGCCGCAGCGACAGAGGGCGACCGTACTGCCATAGCAAACGTCTTCCTGACAACGAATTTGGCGGCATGCGCAGGAGGCGTCATGTCAATCATCACTTCCTGGCTGAAATACGGGAAACCCTCTTTATCGCTGACGCTGAACGGCATTCTGGCAGGATTGGTAGGTATTACCGCCGGATGCGACCTTGTATCGCCGATAGGAGCCGCCCTGATTGGTGGAATATGCGGCGTTGCAATGGTATTCTCCGTCGAGTTTATAGATAAAGTGTTAAAAATAGATGACCCCGTCGGCGCATCTTCCGTACATGGTACATGCGGACTTTTAGGTACGATATTAACCGGACTGTTTGCAACGGAAGAAGGCCTGCTTTACGGTGGAGGAACCGGACTCCTGGGAGCACAGACTTTCGGCACTCTGACGATTGGAATATGGGCAGCAGTGATGGGATACATCGTATTTAAAGGACTTGACTTGATACATGGCCTGCGCGTTCCGGCACGGATAGAAGAAGAAGGCCTCGATATCTACGAACATGGAGAATCGGCCTACTACAGTTAATCCGTAACATAAAAATGCAAAAAACAACCTTTTAATAAACAATCAAATCAAAACAATTAAAGTATGTCATTAATTATTCCAAGAAATTACAAGCAAACGCTAATGCCGGAAACAACGGAATTAGCAATTCAAATGTTGAAACGCACATTTCAGGAAAAAATGTCGCAGAAACTTCGTCTACGAAGGGTAACAGCGCCGCTATTTGTTCTGTCCGGGACAGGTATCAACGACGATCTCAATGGTGTCGAACGCGCCGTAAAGTTTCCCATACGATGTATGGAGGACAGGATAGCCGAAGTCGTACATTCACTCGCAAAGTGGAAACGATTAAAGTTAGCCGCCTACCGGATTGCGCCCGGATACGGTTTATATACCGATATGAACGCAATCCGGACCGACGAAGATCTGGACAATCTTCATTCCTTATATGTCGACCAATGGGATTGGGAAAAGACCATATTGCCCGAAAATCGTAATGTCGACTATCTAAAACGGGTAGTAAGGGACATATACTCCACTTTCAAGGAATTAGAACTGGTCGTATACGAACAATTCCCGCACATCACCCCGAAACTGCCGGACAACATCACGTTCATCCACACGGAAGAACTGCTCCAGATGTATCCCAACCTCTCTCCGCGCGAACGCGAATACAAGGCGACGGAAAAATTCGGGGCGATATTCATCATCGGCATCGGAGGCGTTTTGAGCGACGGCAAAAAGCACGACGGTCGCGCTCCCGACTACGACGACTGGAGTACACCGAATGAAGACGGGTTCTTAGGGCTTAACGGCGATATCATTCTTTGGAACGATATACTCAAGACCTCTCTTGAAATTTCATCAATGGGTATACGAGTCGACAAAGAAGCGTTAGTACGCCAACTTGACATTTGCGGCTGTTCGGAACGTTCTGCGTTGACATTCCACAAAGCGCTGCTGGACGGAGAATTGCCGGCAGCTATCGGAGGAGGTATCGGACAAAGTCGCTTATGCATGCATTTCCTTCAAAAGGCGCACATAGGGGAAGTTCAGGCTTCGATATGGCCGGAAGACCAAATAAAAATATGCGAAGAAAACAACATTTTCCTTTTATAAACAAGAAGACTATGGAAGTAAAACAAGATCGAAGACTTTATTCAAAAGCAATATTCATAACAAATTCAATAATAACAATTAATCAGTAAAAAAGATGTCAGACTTAAGATTCAGAGTAGTAGAAAAAGCTTTTCAAAAGAAAGCCGTTTTTGTGGAGGCCCCGGACAAACGTCCTTCCGAGTATTTCGGCAGTATGACCTTCAACAGAGAAAAGATGTTCAAGTATTTGCCGGACGAGGCATACAAAGACTTAATTGACGTGATTGACAAAGGCGCATCACTAACTTTGGCGACAGCCGATGCAGTGGCGGCAGGTATGAAAAAATGGGCATTGGAGATGGGCGCTACCCACTACACGCACTGGTTTCACCCCCTTACGGAAGGAACAGCCGAGAAACACGACGCGTTTATAGAACACGACGGTAAAGGTGGCGTCATTGAGGTGTTATCCGGCAAGCTGCTTGTACAGCAGGAACCCGACGCCTCAAGCTTCCCAAGCGGAGGAATACGCAATACGTTCGAAGCGCGCGGTTATACGGCCTGGGATCCGTCGTCGCCGGCCTTCATCGTAGGCGACACACTGTGCATCCCTACCGTATTCATCTCTTATACAGGAGAATCGCTTGACTACAAAGCCCCCCTGCTCCGAGCGCTGGATGCGGTAAACAAAGCAGCCGTCGACGTATGCCATTATTTTGACCCTAAAGTGAAAAAAGTGTATGCTTACCTTGGATGGGAACAGGAATATTTTTTAGTGGACGAAGGCCTCTATGCCGCCCGCCCGGATCTACTCCTGACAGGTCGTACGCTTATGGGACATGAAAGCAGCAAGAACCAACAGCTCGAAGATCATTATTTCGGCGCTATACCAACACGTGTCGCCGAGTTTATGAAAGAACTAGAGATCGAATGTCTTAAACTGGGTATCCCGTTGAAGACCCGTCACAATGAAGTCGCACCTAATCAATTTGAGGTGGCTCCCGTATTTGAAGAATGTAACCTGGCAAACGACCACAACCTGATTACGATGGCCATGATGCGGAAAGTATCGCGCAAACACGGATTCCGCGTCCTGCTCCACGAAAAGCCGTTCAAAGGGATTAACGGTTCGGGTAAGCACAATAACTGGTCGCTGGGGACGGATACCGGGGTCGTACTGATGTCGCCGGGTAAAACGCCGGAGGAGAATCTCCGATTCCTTACATTCGTTATCAATACGCTGAAAGCGGTATACCAGCATAATGGCCTTTTGAAAGGAAGTATATCTTCTGCCACAAACGCCCACCGTCTTGGAGCAAACGAAGCACCGCCCGCAATCATCTCCAGTTTCCTCGGTAAACAGGTTTCCGAAGTGCTCGAAAAACTGGAAAAATCCGATTCCGGCGTCATTAAGATTGAAGGAAAACAAGGATTCAAATTAGATATCCCACGTATTCCAGAATTACTGATCGATAACACCGACCGCAATCGTACCTCTCCTTTTGCATTTACGGGAAACAGGTTCGAATTTCGCGCCGTAGGCTCGTCGGCGAACTGCGCAACAGCAATGTTAGTGCTAAATGCCGCCGTTGCGAAGCAGCTCAGCGAGTTCAAAAAAGAAGTCGACGCCAAGATCGCAGACGGAACGGAGAAGTTCGACGCCATCATCGAGATTCTGCGCAAATACGCTGCCGAATGTAAAGCTATCCATTTCGACGGCAATAACTATTGCGACGAGTGGAAAGAAGAAGCCCTAAAACGCGGCTTGGACTGCGAAACAAGCGTACCGCTGATTTTTGATACGTATTTATCAAAATCAAGCGTCGACCTGTTCGAATCAATGGGCATCATGACAGAAAAAGAACTGGAAGCCCGCAACGAAGTCAAATGGGAAACGTACACTAAGAAAATACAAATCGAAGCCCGCGTACTCGGAGATTTGGCGCTGAACCATATCATACCCGTAGCAACACGTTACCAGTCAACGCTTATCGACAACGTATCGAAAGTGAAAGTTTTATTCGACACCGAGAAAGCAAAACAAATATCGGCAACTAACCTTTCCCTTATCGAAGACATTGCGTTGCATATAACCAACATCAAAACGCTCGTTGACAAGATGATTGACAACCGCAAGATCGCAAACAAGATCACCGAAGAACGCGAAAAAGCGATTGCCTATCACGACACGGTCGCTTCGACGTTCGACGAAATACGCTATCACATCGACAAACTCGAATTGATCGTCGACAACGAGATGTGGACGCTACCAAAATACCGCGAATTATTATTTATTCGCTAACGATGCATAAAAACGGTTGTTTTTATTGATTGTTTTATGTTTTTTGCAGGGAGAGAGTGCGGTGACGTACTCTCTCTTTTTTTTAACACAGATTTTCATGTATAGAAACTAACTATTATTGCATAATATATTGTTTTATAAATTAATGATTACATGGCCGACAGGATTATAAACGATTTTATTAAGGAAATTGGTCTTGGATAAATCGGGAACGATATTTTGTGTAACAGAGATTTATCTGTTATGTAGCAGATACTTGCCGTTTACGTAATATTTCCGTCACATTATTAATCTACCTTTGCCACGTCAAAAAAAAGAAGAAGATAAACACAGCCGTTCAATTTGATATAAACAATATTCATGGAAAAAGTAAGAGTAGTTTTTTTTGCGGATATATTAATAAATGACTTTGACGGGGCGTCAAGAACCATGTTTCAACTGATTGAGAGGATACCTGCCAATAGCTTTGATTTCCTGTTTGTTTGTGGTTTGGGGCCAGAACATGTCAATGGTTTTAAGTGTATTCATATTAACACACTGGGTGTTCCCGGCAATAAAAATTACAGATTTGCAACACCTTTGCTACAAAAAGCGGAACTGGACAGGGAACTGCAGGCGTTTTCGCCTGATGTGATTCATATTTCTACACCCTCCCTGCTCGGCAATTACGCTTTGAAGACGGCCAAACGACTGGGTGTACCGGTTATCTCGATTTATCATACGCATTTTATTCGTTATGTGGATTACTATGTAAAGAATTTCCCGTTTCTGATTGATTTTGCCAGGCAACGGGTCAGGGATCTGCTCAAGTCGTTCTATAACCGGTGCGACACAGTTTATGTGCCATCAAACAGTATCATGCGGGAATTAACGGCCGAAGGGATCAATCCCGATATAATGAAACTGTGGAAAAGAGGAATCGACCGGGATCTTTTTTCTCCGGCCAAACGCAATCCGGAACTAATGAAATCGCTTACTGGCAATGACAATCCCTGTATTCTGTTCGCAAGCAGGCTTGTATGGGAAAAGAATCTGCAGGTACTGATCAAGCTATATGACCTGGCAACGCAACGGAAATTGAAATATAATTTTGTGAT
>JAIRMH010000167.1 GCA_031258835.1 Tannerella sp. | reverse complement strand
GAAATACTCGCTATAAAAACAAATAGTATAAAATGAACAACATAAATATCGCTACACAAAAATATCTTAAAGAAAAAGGATATCACCAATTTTCACTCAAAGCCGTACTCTTCGACATGGACGGCGTATTGTACGATTCGATGCCTAACCATGCCGTATCATGGATGAATGTGATGCAATCGCACGGTTTTAAAATGACGGAAGAAGAAGCCTACATGCACGAAGGGCGTACGGGCGACGACACGATAAATATCCTTTCAAAACGAGAAGGTAAAAACCTCAAGCCGGAAGAAAGGAGGATGATCTATCAGGAAAAAACAAACGCTTTTAACAGCTGCCCCGTCGTATTACCGATGAAAGGAAGCGCAGAATTATTGCAAAAAGTAACGGGATGCGGATTGTTCGCCATGCTTGTAACAGGCTCCGGACAACCCTCCCTGTTAGACCAACTCAACAATGATTTCCCCAACGTTTTCATTCGCGAAAGAATGGTTACCTCCTTCGACGTAAAAAAAGGAAAACCTCATCCCGAACCCTACCTTACAGCCCTTGAAAAAGGCAGACTAAAACCCAATGAAGCGATTGTCATCGAAAATGCCCCGCTGGGAGTAACAGCGGCGCAGGCGGCAGGACTATTTACGATCGCCGTCAATACAGGCCCCCTACCCGATTCCATCCTGGCCGACGCCGGCGCAAACTTTTTACTGCCTTCCATCGAAACGCTTCGCGATGAATGGGATCATATCTTTGACTGCATAAATACAATAAAAAATACAAATACAACACAGCGCCGGTAAATTTCTTTCTTCTCCAATTTTTCAGTCACACACAGACGAATAAATAATGTTCGGCAAAATTTACAGGGGAAATTATCATAAAAAATCTATTTCAATATCAAATTAAGCGTTTTTTTAAGCGTTTTATTAATACGCGTAATTTATATTTGCATATATCAGTCATTTCGACATGGATACGACTGAGGCATCTTATTGCAACCATTTTAAACAAGATAAACTCATTATGAACACAAAAGCAAAATTTCCTCCGGCAATTTATGTCCTTACAGCCATCTTTGTGGCAGGATGCTTCGCCATGCAACTTTTCGGCGGCAAAGCAACCGGTAGGGCAACCTTTTCCAAAGATTCGAAATACTATTTCGATGGATCCATTTCGCGTGAAACACTCGAACATTACTTAGACCGCGCCGTGACAGCCGGCTATTTCCTTGTACCGGGTAATCCGGAAAACTATCTCTTCCCTTATCGCGAGGACGACATACGCATGCTTCAGAATATCGGAGCCAAATTCATCGGACGCGCGATTTATCGCTGGAGTGAAGAGAGCAATTTAGGCGACCCTGCATTCCTCGATTATGCCAAAAGGCTGATCGACCGGATGCACGAATACGATCCCGAAATTATTTTCCAGGGCTGCCTGTTTGAGCACGTAAGCGCCGACGTGAATAACCTGAAAATTCCGTCATGGGTGTTCGAGGCCTTCCAACTGCCGGCGGAAGATCGTACATTCCGTGTGGAGGAGATGGTGAAGCGCATAAATCCCTCTGCAGAAGTGATGATGCGCAGTAGACGAGGTGGCGGGACACCGATCATCAACCACCTCGAAACGCAACTGTGGTTTTACTTCCTTGCCCGGTCATATATCGACATCGGCGTGGAAGCATTCCACCTCGGACAGGTAGAACTCATCAGTCGGGACGATCCCGACAAGACCCATTACGCAGCCTTTCTGCAAAAAATCCGAGCCTATGCCAAAGAAAAAGCGCGCCGCCACTACGTCCTGCTGGACGGACATACCCCTAAAGGCGGATTTGTTAAGGACGGTGTCAGCCTGCTTGACTTTAATTCCTTCCCGCTAAGGGTAAAAGAAGTAACAGATAAACCCATGGAGGGTATCCTTGAAGTCGGATACGGAGATGGAATCTACCGTAAAAGTCAAGGCGCCATTTCGCCAAGCGGATGGAAAGCCGAAAGCATGCCTTATCTGGTTGAGTTCGACAATTTCGGGATACGGCGCGAACCGCCCGCCGGCGTAGCCAATCACAACGATCATTTCTGTTGGGGATATGACGATATTACCTGGTTTGCCGTACAGGATGAAGACGATCGCAACAAATGGCTATGGTACGCTTTCGACTGGTTACGCAAAACCGACCCTAACGGACACTTGCAGATGTGCGTCATACGTATGATTTCCGGACCACAGGGCGAGCAGTCCTTCCGGTCGTACTTCGCCAATACGCGGAGTGTAGCCTGTCCCGCAGGATACTCACAGGAAGAAACGATTAAAGAAATATGGAATACAAGATTAAAATAAAAAAGTTGTCTATGTTCCAGGAATATAGACTGCGGTAAGGTAGCCGGTAGAGCGGATAGTAACCGCAGGAGGAAATATTTGCGGCAAAGAGTTTGCAAATCCATTTACACTAAAACGCTGCAATTAAACATATTACCTCTAATTGTTGCAATAATTATACGACAAAAAAAATGATATTTTCGTTGCGCACTATTGAAAAATATGAGCAATTTATTTGCAAAACTATTAGAAATACGAAATCATTCATTATTTTTGCGACCGATAAAAATGAGCATGGAAATTACCGAATGATTATTTGCAGTCTCATTTTTATTTTTGTAATATTCATAATTAACTATTAAAATTGAGATAAATGTCTTTGAAAATTATTGTGTTGGCCAAACAAGTACCGGACACTCGCAATGTAGGGAAAGATGCCATGAAAGAAGATGGTACTGTCAACCGCGCCGTTCTCCGTGCAATCTTTAACCCCGAAGATCTTAACGCCCTTGAACAGGCTTTGCGCTTGAAAGATCGCTTTCCCGGTACAACTATTACCCTGCTTACGATGGGTCCCGGACGTGCCGCCGAAATTATCCGCGAGGGATTGTATCGAGGCGCAGACAATGGCTTTCTCCTGACGGATCGCGCCTTTGCCGGAGCTGATACATTGGCAACCTCTTATGCATTATCGATGGCGATCCGGAAAACAGGTGACTTCGACCTGATTATCGGCGGGCGTCAGGCTATTGACGGCGATACCGCACAGGTAGGGCCGCAGGTGGCGGAAAAATTGGGGTTATCACAGATTACTTACGCCGAAGAAATTCTGAATATAGAAAATAACAAAATAACTGTAAAACGCAGCATTTCCGGAGGTGTGGAAATAGTAGAAGGTCCGTTGCCGATTGTTATAACCGTAAATGGCTCCGCCGCACCCTGTCGTCCGCGTAATGCTAAATTGATTCAAAAATACAAACGCGCTTTAGGTGGTCAGGAAAAAGCGGAACTTATAAAAAGCGGTGGGGAATTGCCATATGCAAATCTGTATGAAAAGCGCCCTTACCTGAATATCGTGGAATGGAACGTAGGCGATGTGAACGGCGATGTGCAACAGTGCGGATTGTCCGGTTCCCCGACAAAAGTAAAAACAATACAGAACATCGTCTTCCAGGCCAAAGAAAGTAAAACGCTCACAGGCTCGGACAACGATATCGAAGCGTTAATGGTAGAACTTATATCAAATCATACCATCGGCTGATGCGCGTCCGTTCAATAAACATTACCCAATTAAAAACATTGCAAAACTAAATGAATAATTTATTTGTATATTGCGAAACAGAAGACGGCGTTGTTGCCGACGTAAGCCTCGAACTGCTCACCAAAGGACGTTCTCTGGCAAACCAACTGAACTGCTGCCTGGAAGCCGTCGTGGCAGGAATTAACCTTGACGGCGTCGAAAGACAAGTCCTGCCGTATGGCGTAGATAAACTGCATGTTTTCGACGATGAATGGCTCTATCCGTATACGTCACTGCCCCACACATCGATTCTGGTAACTCTTTTTAAAGAAGAAAAGCCGCAAATCTGCCTTATGGGAGCAACCGTTATCGGACGTGATCTAGGCCCTCGTGTATCATCGGCGCTTCGGAGCGGACTTACAGCCGATTGCACGTCGCTCGAAATCGGTTCGCATGAAGATAAGCGGCAGGGAAAAACCTATGAGAACCTGCTTTATCAAATACGTCCCGCATTCGGAGGAAACATCGTTGCGACGATCATTAACCCCGAACAACGTCCGCAAATGGCAACTGTGCGCGAAGGAGTGATGAGAAAGGGAATTTATGATAAAAAATATAACGGAGACATCATTAAATATAATGTAAACATGTACGTTTCCCATACAGATCTCGCAGTAAAAGTGATAGACCGCCATATTGAGAAAGCGAAACACAACGTGAAAAGCGCGCCTATCATCATTTCCGGAGGATATGGCGTCGGGTCGAGAGAAAATTTCGGACTTTTATTTGATCTTGCAAAAACCTTAAACGCCGAAGTAGGCGCATCGCGCGCCGCCGTTGATGCAGGATTCTGCGATCACGACCGCCAAATCGGGCAAACAGGTCTTACCGTAAGGCCGAAACTATATATAGCATGCGGAATATCCGGGCAAATACAGCACATTGCCGGTATGCAGGAGAGTTCTATCATTATTTCAATTAATAATGACCCTGCCGCTCCGATTCATTCGATCGCCGATTATGTAATAACCGGCACGATAGAAGATGTGATTCCAAAAATGATTAAATATTATAAGAAAAACAGTAAATAAAAAATCATGTCAAATTTTTATACAGATACCCCATCTTTAAAACATCACCTGCAGCATCCTCTGATGCAACGTATCGTAGAATTAAAAGAACGCGACTTCAGAGATAAGGATACATTTGACTATGCTCCCGTAGATTTTGAAGATGCAATGGAAAACTACGAGAAAACACTCGAAATAGTCGGTGAAATTTGCGGTGAGATAATTGCACCGAACGCAGAAGACGTCGACCACGAAGGTCCTGCGGTTTCCAACGGACGCGTTACGTATGCCACAGGGACACAGAAAAATCTGGATGCTGTGCGTAAAGCCGGGCTTATGGGCATCTCCATGCCTCGTCGTTACGGTGGACTTAACTTCCCTGTCGTTCCTTATATAATGGCCGCCGATATGGTGTCGCGTGCCGATGCGGGTTTTGAGAACCTGTGGGGGTTACAGGACTGTGCCGAGACGCTCTACGAATTTGGGAATGAAGATCAGCGTCAACGTTTCATTACACGCGTATGCGCCGGCGAAACGATGTCGATGGACCTTACCGAACCCGATGCGGGTAGCGACTTGCAATCGGTGATGCTGAAAGCAAGCTACGACGAAGCGGAAAACTGCTGGCGTCTGAACGGCGTGAAAAGGTTTATCACAAACGGCGATTCCGATATACACCTCGTGCTTGCCCGCTCGGAAGACGGAACAAAAGACGGACGCGGTCTGTCGATGTTTATTTACGACAAAAGGAACGGGGGCGTCAACGTACGCCGCATCGAAAACAAATTAGGCATAAAAGGTTCTCCCACCTGCGAATTGGTGTTCCGCAATGCGAAAGCGGAGTTATGCGGAGAAAGGCGTCTGGGTTTGATAAAATATGTCATGGCGCTCATGAACAACGCACGTCTTGGTATAACGGCACAGGCTGTCGGGATCTGTGAAGCGGCCTTTCGCGAAGGATATAAATATGCCTGCGAACGTCGTCAGTTCGGCAAGACGATCATCAGTTTTCCCGCCGTTTATGAAATGGTCGCGATGATGCGCGCCCGTACGGACGCCTCACGGACAATACTGTACGAAACCGCCCGGTTTGTTGATATATACAAAGCCTTAGACGATCTGTCCCACGAACGAAAACTTACGCCGGAAGAACGTCAGGAACAAAAAAAATATGCAAAACTTGCCGATGCTTATACCCCGATGGGTAAAGCGATGAGTACGGAGTATGCCAACCAAAACGCATACGACGCCATACAAATACACGGCGGTTCGGGCTTTATGAAAGACTATCCATGCGAACGCCTGTATCGCGATGCGCGTATAACAAATATCTATGAGGGAACGACACAGTTACAGGTGGTCGCCGCTATCCGCTACGTCACTACAGGCGCTTACCTGAATCAGTTGCGCGCATACGAGGCGCTAGAATATAAACCTGAACTTGAAAGTTATAAAAAACGCCTTGTCGGGATGACTGATACTTACGAAAAATTAGTCGCCGCCGTTATCGAGTTTAAAGACAACGAATATCTTGACTTTATGGCGCGTCGCCTCGTTGAATCCGCCGCTCACTGCATACTCGGATATTTATTGCTGTCGGATGCGAATAAAGACGATTCTTTTCTGAAATCCACAGATGTTTATATCCACTACGGCGAATCGGAAATTCGTAAAAACCAGGATTTCATATCCAAATTCAGCCCTGAAAACCTGGCTTCTTACAGACAGGAGCAAAATTTTACGCTTAACACGTAATTCTCGATCAATGATAACGCCCCTCCCCCGCCGGAAAATTGTCCAATGTGATGGTTGATGACGGAGGGAGGGGGCTCACTTCTTCAAGTTTATGAATGTTCGGCGTTCATCGTCGCCGACAATCAGAAATATTCGAAGCTCCTGGGATTCGAATTTGTATCCGGAAAAGCAGTCCTGAAGAATTCCGGTTGTGCCGTACAAAGACACTGCTGTCAATGGGTATGTTACCCCTCTAAGTTGCCGCTAAAATTTCCGAAAGGATCATTCATTCAACATTTCCCGCACGCTCACACTGGCGCTTTTCCCGTCGTCCATTACCGAAAAGCTGTAAGTGACATTGTCATACTTGTACAACAAATTCACAATCTTACCACCTCTTTTGTTTATGACCTCTTTGTCTGCGACGTCTTTGCTTTTTGAAAAATCAGTGTCGTACGCTTTCTGGAAAGCATCTTGAAACTCTTTTACTAATACAGGATTCGATTCAATCCTGACGGTGGTTACAGAACGCACTTCTTTGGTGTCCCGGTCTCGTGTGCGGATGATGTTTATATCAACCATATCCATGGATTCACACTTCTTGATCAGCGCCTTAACGGCTTCCTGCGCACTTGCTTCTATCGAAAAAAATCCGAGAAGCCATATTAATCCGAATAATAATTTGATTCTTGTTTTCATTTTTATATAATTTAAAAGTTGTAGTATTCTGTTGTCAGTATTCTTTTTGCTTCTTCTCTTGCATACGGATCGGTAAATCCGCTAATAATTACATTTTGCTGTTGTTCGAGAGTTCGTCTGTACTGCTCGAACACATCGCCGGATTCCATCTGTTCGATTATCATGTTCTCCATGTCTGTTTCATGCTTGAGCGTTTCGCGGAAAGTTTTTTCCAGTTCGGAGCGGATAAGATTGGTGTCCGTTATGCGGACTCCGCCACGAATGATACAGCTCCCTTCGCACAAGTCAAAAGTGTCTGCCTTCCACGGATGAAACAGGAATATGCACCCTGCTGCTACCGCTGCCGCCAGGCTTGCCAAACGGAGCCGGCGTTTCATGGGCATACGTGGTGTCTTGCGGTTTTCTACGACGGGCAACGCAGCCACTTCTTCTGCCAGACTTGTCCCAAAGTATTTAAAAACGGGCTTGTACCGGACTAAATGTACAGGGAGGTCTTCCCTGTTGAAAAACCGGTATAGCGTCTGTTCTTCTTCGTGGGAGGTCAATCCTTCAAAGAAGCGGTTCAACATATCTTCTATTTCGTATATCATCTTTTTTCCATATTGAAAAATATTTCTCTAATTTTTTTTCTGGCTCTTGACAAATTCATGCGTATAGCTTCGGGGGCACTTCCCGTAATCGAGGCGATTTCTTCAACTTCAAAACCGTCCACGTGTTTCATCCGCAATACGGTACGCTGATTTTCGGGCAGACGGTCAATTATCCGCATCAGATATGCCACGCTGTCTTTTTCTTCCAGTTGCGTGTCGGGAGGCAAAAGCCGGCTTTCCATAGCCAACCCGTCCAGACTTTCGTGTGTACGCCGACTGTTTTTTATTTTGTTCAGGCATAAATTTTTCGTTATCTGTACGGACAGTGCCGGGATATTCCGGTAATTGTCTAATTCCACACGCATATACCACAGTTTCAAGTATACATCCTGAACGACGTCTTCCGCATCTGCCGAGTCGTCCAATAATCGTTTCGCGTATGACAATAATTGTCCGCGCAACGGCAATACTTTCTCTTTGAACTGTTCAGGATTCATATCTTAACAGTAAGACAATTTAAAAAGGAAAACGTAACATCGGAACAGCATTTTTTTTTGACGTTATTGAATCTACAGATTGCCAAAAGACTTTGAAAAAATGCGATGGTATTAAAATATATGTGTATCTTAGCGCGAAATTTAATTATCTATGAAAAAGTATGCAGTATTGATTTTGTGCTTTGTTGCGCTTTATACTTTTGCTCAGAGCAATATAAATTATGATGAGTTAAAGTACTACGACTGATACGACAATTTGTTATCCTCCATCATTTAACTTCATCAGGGATGCCGGTCATCCGCATTGGGAGCGGGGTAATCAAGCGAGTCGCTGGTGTTATGACAGGATTATAGACCGTGGATATGCCATAGCGACCATGTGTTATCATGACATTTCCACGCTTTCTATCACTTTGCCCGGCTCCAATGGCATCAGGGCGTTCAGAAAACTGATGAGCAGATCCGGATGTTCGCCGAATATACGCTTGAATATGAAATCGTTTTTCGGGTCTAAATAATGAGGCATAATCTTATTATTTTTTATTGTGTAATGCAAAAATACGGTTTTCATTTGATAAAACGGAATAAACAAGTGTTTTTTTTGCGTATCGTAACCCTTTGTTTTATTATTTAAGTTTTAAATATCATTTATATAGTTTGCGCTGAAACGGTACCAACCGGAGCCGACGCTGTACGTTTTGCCGCCGAACGGCATCACGACGGTCGCTTCCATATTGGCCGGGTTTGTACTGTCCACCTGCAAATCATTTAAACGGAGTTTTGCTTCAAAATCATGCGGATTTCGTCGACGGAGAGCGCCGTCAGTTCGGCAATTTCTGCCGCCAACATGCCTTTTCCGGCACAACGGATGGCCATTTCCGCTTTTTCTTTCGCTAATCCTTTCGCCAATCCGATAGCTTCGCCTTCTGCTAATCCTTCCGCTTTCCCTTCTTCGTGACTGGTAGATAGAGCGGCTTTTTCCGTGCTGATGGCATCCCAGTAGTGCTCGTAGATATCCAGTTCTTCGTCCGTAAAACAGCTCTCCTCGCAGATGTCTAATGCCTTGCGGATATCTTTGTCGGAAAGCAGATCTTCCGATACGTTTTTCGTCCGGTCTTCAACTTCTTTCAGGAATCGCAGCCACAGTACAGCCATCCTGCGGTCAGACCATTTTTTCGGCTGGAATTTCGGCAACTCTA
>JAIRMH010000293.1 GCA_031258835.1 Tannerella sp. | reverse complement strand
GAGGCCGACGGAAAAGCGATCGTTGTGAAACCGGCAGGGGAAAAAGGATACCGCCAAAAAAATAAAAAAGGAGAAAATAATCACAATTACAGAGGATATCGCGAGAAGAATAAAAAACGAAAAAAATATAATTAATTTGTTTTTAGCTTTGATTTTAAATCTCTTTGTTTTATCTTTGCCACGTTTCAACTTAATAAAATAAACTGAATAACGGGTGTTGAATGTTGGAAGAAGACATTTAAAATATTTCAGAAATCTAATGTTCAATAGTTTCCACGCCCGGATAATGAGAAATAATCCCCTTCAAAGGAAACGGTAGGGTATAAAATTATACGGCGTATGAAACATTTAATTTCTTATATATTATTACTGTCGGGAGCGATATACGGCCTCCATGCACAGGATAAAATCGTATTGCGCAACGGAAGTACGATCGAGGTGCATGTACAAAGAAGCCTCGAAAATCGTGTAGAATATACGTATCCGGGTGAAACTTACATTTACGAAAAACTTAAATCCGCTATTTCTTACATTCTTTACGAAGACGGAAGAAAGGAAATATTCGATGAAAACGCACGTATTCCATCGACAGACCGCACTTCGTCAACGCATGACGATACCTCCGGTAACCGCGCCTCTTTTACGAAAAACCTGTTGCCGGACAACGACGCGATTTTCTGGGAAGACGTAAAAATAACCTACTCAGAGTCCGAAGTAAGCCGTATGAGCCGCCTGAAACGAATCTCCGCCGTATCAAGTATCAACTATAAAGACGCGATCCAGCAATTAAAGAAAAAAGCGGCTGCCATAGGAGGAACGACCATCCTGGTAATGGATGTGCCGGAAAGTGATTCCGGAAATGATACCGAAGTGATCGGTATCGCCTACCGGGATGAAAATATGGAATATACGCCCCGGAGCACTGGCAAACGCAATACCGTTCCGGCGGAATCATCTTCCAATGTGCGCCGCCGCCGTATCGCACAACAGATGGAAAGCTATAATAACGAATCAAACCTGGTGCAGGATGACAACCGCAATTCGTCCTCGCGCCAGACGTCCTCACGGGAAAACGCCTCTTCGCGCCAGACGTATGGCAACGGAGACTCTCCGGATGCTGTCTACCTGATGAACGGACGCGTCGTCCGGGGTACGATCGAAGAGTTAGAACCGGATGATTTTGTAAGCATACACACGTCGACAGGAAAAGTGTATGAGTATTCTATGGACGACGTGAAACGTATATCACGCGGGTCGGCGCGCGGCAGTGCTTCCACGAAAACATCTTCATCACGCAGTTCTTCCCGGTACGACGACGAAGATGACCGGTATGACGACCGCAGGTATTCCTCCCGGGAACGGTATAATGACCGAGGGTATGATAATTACAGCGTCAGCGGATATAAAGGAACATTTAACGCGGGCTATAATTTGCCGATGGGCGGAACCGGCGAAAAAGGCAGTTTTGAATTTAAAACAAGTCATGGTTACCAGATCAACGAATATCTGTTTGTAGGTGCAGGGCTTGGATTAGACCTGTACAATGCACACGATCCGAAGATGAAAGATCCCAATAGCTATCCCCAGTATGTAGGAACTGTAACGAACGGAGTCATCAAACCGACCGATTCGGTCACCTATATGCACGCCGTAGATTCATCCTATACGACAATGCCTGTCTTCTTGGATATACGAGGATATTATCCGTTACAAAACAGTGCTATCACTCCGTTCGCCATGTTCCGGTTCGGTTATGCCTTTAACCTGAGCGACGGCTTCGGAGGCATGGGACTCTATATGAATCCGGCTGTCGGTATAAAATATCAGCTATCGCCGAGGATTGGTATTAATTTCAGCGTCGGATATTCATTCCAGAGTTACGGAGGCATCCCAGGAAAGAACGGGGACGGAGGCTACGGATATTATTACTTCAAAGATGAAACAGGCAAAGCCAGCAATACCAAATATGAAGCCAAAGGCGCGGGGAGTATCAACCAGAAATTAGGGATTGAATTTTAACTCCGGTTCATTATATAAATGGTAAAAAAGATATCGGCGGCAGAAGCATATTTTATGTTTCCGCCGCTGTTTTATTTTTATTGTTATACTGTCGGCATAACTTTGTGAAGTCAGTACGGATTGCTTAAGGCTATGCCTTCGCTAGTGACGGAGGCGTACATCGCGTCATGGCAATAAGCACAGCGACGTGGAAATCCGGAGGCTGTATGCACCTGGATTGCTTCCTGCTTCGTTCCTCGCAGTCTGCAATGATGAGTAGGGGCGGGAGCGCCGCCATGTCACTGCGAACCGCCCGTCACGACAGACACACACCTCGTCATTGCGAGGAGCGTAGCGACGACACTTTATTAATTTCCCATTCCTTAATGGCTCATTGTACGAGGGGCGATCTGCTGGTCTTTTGCCGGCAGGCGTTCTCTGTCAACGGTTTTAGCGCATGACTTTTTCTAAGTGGCGACCTGTATTTTGTTTATGTTTGGGGGAATATGGCCTCTACTTTCTGCTCATCGAGTAAAAATAACATAATTTGGGGCTGATACGAAATAAATTTTGTATTTTTGCGCGGTTGGAATAATTATTTAGAGTATGAAAATAGCATTGATCGGTTATGGAAAGATGGGGCGCATTATTGAACAGATTGCGTTGGAAAGGGGGCATAGCATTGTGTCGAAAATTGATGTGGATAATCCGGACGGGTTTGATTCGGAGGCGTTTCGTTCGGCGGATGTAGCCATTGAGTTTACGACGCCCGCAGCAGCGTTTGATAATTACCGGAAATGTTTTGCCGCCGGAATACCGGTTGTATCCGGTACTACCGGATGGACGCACCGGATGGGAGAAATAAAAAGACAATGCGAAGAAGAAGGACA
>JAIRMH010000314.1 GCA_031258835.1 Tannerella sp. | reverse complement strand
ACCGGAAATTATGTGGAAAAAGGCGAAAATAAAGGCGGAAACGTGCGTAAGAATGGCTGGCGACAGCTAACTCTCCTGACTTCGACACTTTGGCGTTGTCAAGGAATAAACGTTACAATGATCTGGTTGCTATCTTTTTAGTCTCAAAGTATCCATTATATCTTATTCCTTTCCTGTCCCTTAATTAAACCCTAACTTCGCCATATTTACTCCGTCTATGAGTGTAACAGTTGAATAAACCATAGTATGTTGAATTTTAGAGGCTGCTTAATTAGGCAGTCCCTAAAATTCTTATAATAATTTAATTATTAATACTTTATAGAAAACAACCACCTGACTTTTGCGGAATTAGGGATTAAAAAAAGGCGCTCCCGCCATTGATGACGGCGAATTACCTGTGACGGAAGGCCAGCCGTCGGGCGTCCAGATAATTTTGTCCAGCATCAACCGTCTTTCGTCTGGGGTAGCTTTTACGTAGGCATGATACAGTATCCAGTCGTTACCGGTGTCGTCGGTCACTATTTCGGCATTATGCCCCGGCCCTGCAAACGTATCGTTGCCTTGAATCACATTTTCGTATGCGTTGTCGATCATACTTCGCCCGTTTTTTGCCTCGTATGGCCCCAAGAGATTTGTCGATCGACCGACAACAGTTTTATAGTTGCTGCTGGCGCCGTTACAGCACGACCCCCATGAAGCGAACAGATAATAGTAATTGCCGCGGCGATGGACGTATGACGCTTCAAAAGCAGTTCCTGCAATCTGTACCGGACTTGCATCCGGCTTTACCGACAGTCCGTCATCAGCAAGTTCGACGATATACATGCCTCGAAAACTGCCGAACGTCATGTACTTTTTGCCGTCGTCTTCGATATAAAACGGGTCAATGGAATGTTTTACATTGATTTGCGGGTCGTTGCTGACAATCACGCAGCCCCGATCCGTAAAAGGGCCTTCCGGCGTGGCGGCGGTGGCGGCGAGGATGCTGCTTTGCCATTCAAGATCTCCTCCTCCGACGTTCCTGCAATAATAAAGTACGTATTGCCCGTTGATACAGTTGATGTCGGGCGCCCAGAGATCGCCGCTCGCACATGCCGGACGATTTCCGTCGCTGAAACAGGTTCCCACCTGCACCCAGTTCACCAAATCGCGGGAACGCATAACAGGAATATGACGAATGGCTTCCGTAGCATAGAGATAGAACCAGCCGTCGGCAGTCCTTATAACGGTCGGGTCGGGTAAGCGCTGCGTTGATACCGGGTTTTGATATGTATTGGACACCGTTACCGGCACTATTTTGCTGATTTCGCTGCTTACCCGTCCGCTGACCGTAATATGAGCGTTACCCGCCGACACTCCCTTTACCCGTCCTTCGGTAACGATAGCCACGCCGGCATTGTCTGTTGTCCAGACGAATGGCTTTTCCGCTTGACCGGCATTCGGCGGCGACGTGGCGACGTGTAACAATGCGCTGTCGCCCACCAGTAAATTGAGAGCGTTTGGCGTAACGTTGATCGTCAGTGAGACAACAGATATTTTTGCAGACTGCTCAACATCCCTGCTTTTTACTTTAACCGAAACAGAACCGTTATTTACAGCCGTTACCAGACCGTCGTCCGTCACGGTGGCTATACTTATATCGGACGACGACCATGCGAAATGGACATCGTCTGCTTCGGCAGGGACAGGATGGGCATTCAGTCGAACGGTATCTCCCGGAATGAGTATCGCCGATGCAGGGGAAACGACAATTGATTCCAGCGGCGTTTTAAATGACGACTCATTTTTACAGGCCGAAAAAACAAACATCGCAATAGAAATAATGCAGATGATTTGACATGTCGTTTTCATGCTGAATATTCGAATGTGTTTAACAGTCCAAGCAAATCATAACCGGTCTTTGATGATAGCGTTTCGATTAATTTATTAATCTTTTCAGTGTTTCCTGCACCGTGATCCAGTTGTTATACGTGTCGGGCGGTGTTTTCAGCGTCCGGTAGCGGTAACGCAGGTAGAAATACTGGGTGAAGGTGTCGTCCACCATGTTGTTTCGCGCTTCTTCATAGGTATTCCAATAATCACCGTTGATTTGTTCCACCTGAATGGTACCGTAAGGGGTGATGCTCACCGAATCGTTTTCGTCCACCGTGAGAATGATGCCGTATTTTTCCAGTTCATCGACCGTAGGTTTGACGAGGTCGGGATCGACGCCGAAATCGGCTTTGACAGGTCCTGTGCCGGCAAACATACGCACCGAATTTTTGCTGAGCGGACGCGCCAGCTTGGTCGAAGAGATAGCGCTTCCGGCGAGTACCTCGTAGTCGGGCGGATTCACCGTATTGCCTCTCATCGAATAATAAGTGGCTGTTGCAAGTTCGGAGAAACGGTTTTCGAACGATACGCGGAAGAGCATGTTGTACTTTTCCGGATTGATTTCATACCGGGACACGCTTTTGATGGCCAGCGGGATGAAATAAGTAGAATCGGGCGACAGGCCGTCGGGCATTACCGTGACAGGCACTTTCACATACTGGTCCTCATTGCCGGCCGGTATGGTTACCCGCATCGATTCGATACGGTAACGGCTTTCGGGCAGCAAAAGGGCGAACTTGAAAGTGTCGATATCGAAATTCGCCCGGTTATATTTACTCATCAATACCGTATCGGCTTCCAGTTCAACGGTGATTTCTTCGGGATTGGCCAGAGAACCGCCGCATCCTATCGAAAAATATCCTTTTACTTCATTGCCGTCGTCAAAAGGATAAACGTCGGAATACACATTGTAATCCTCCTTGCTGAGCAAATATACCACATACTTGTAATATTCCCTGGAAGAAAAATCTTCTTCATTGCAGGCAGCCAGACAAAGCGTAAGGAAACAGACTGTCCATACATTCAAAATATACTTTTTCATAGTTTTTTTGTTTAAAGATTATTTTTTACGCATTAATTTTCCCATCCCGGATTTTGATCGAGCGTAGGCGCTTTTCTCAGTTCCGAAATCATGATGGGCATAAAAACAAATTTACGGTTGACAACCCGTCTGCGGGCTTTGGAATGATTCAACGGAACGCGGGTATAATAGGCGTCGCCGGAAGCATCGGTATCCATGCCCATCATCAGTTCGTTTTCGCTGTCCACATATTTGCCCCACCGTCGGACGTCGAAATAGCGTCTGTTTTCGCACATAAATTCCAGCATGCGTTCGCGTTCTATCAATTGCTGTACTGCGACGGGGTCTTCGGCTTGCTTTTCGGTCATTCCGGGCAGGCCTGCACGGTAGCGTACCTGATTGAAATAGTATTTGATTTGCGCTACATCCCGAGAGAAGGTGTATTCATTCCCGTCCGCGTCGGTTAAGGTATACGGATTTTCAAGATTATTCAGCGCTTCCACATACGAAAGCAGTATTTCCGCATAGCGGATAATCGGGAAAGGTTTGTCCAGCACGCTTGTCCCGTCCGCTGTTCCTACTCCCGCCCAGGCGTCTTCGGGGTGGATATACTTGCGCGGGACATAACCTGTAATGGGATAGGAATTGACGTCGGTGGTAACGGATGATTTTCCGCCCTCTCCGCTGTATTCGTAGGATATTTGCTTGTTTTTGTAGCTTTCGTCGGTAGCGGCGGAAGCTGTCCACCATGTTCCGCTGAATGCGACGCTGGCATAGAAGCGCATTTCGCGGTTGACGTACATGTTGTGAACGCCGGACCTCATCTCGTATCCGGAAAAGGCTCGATTGCCGCTAAGATAACCGCTTTCACTGTAAGTATCGCCCATTGCCTCCTCTTTGGTTCTGCCGTCTTCCATGTAATAGGCGTCCACAATCTTTTGTGTGACGCACAGGTTGTTGAATCCTCGAAAATACGTAACAGGGAAGGCACGTTGGGTAAAAGCTTTCACCGATCCGGAAATGCGTCCCCAGAGAAATTCGGGATTACGGGAGGGCAACGTTTCACCGGTGAACATTTCGTGATAGGAACGATAGGCGTCAACATTTCCGGCGCCGTTGGGAAAGGCGTCGTTCGGCACGGTCGAGGGAAGCGCTCTGGCATCGCCTGTCCGTTCAACGATATGCAGGTGGTAAATACCCCAGTCGATAATCCGTTTGGCCGCCTGCGCCGCCACTGCCCAGAGCCGTTCGTCATATTGCTGCCGGATGTAATGTACGCCGTCGGATGAGCGGGTGAAATCGCCGAAATAAATGCGCGCCGCATTTCCTTCCTTGCCTCCGCCGTTGAAAAGCGGGCTGGCATGTTGCAGGCGGAGGCGGGCGATCAATCCCAAGGCAGCGCCGCGTGTTGGCCTGCCGAAAAAACTGACCGCTATTTCGGACGGCAAATAATCCGCCGCTTTCTCAAACTCCTCACAGATGTAATTCACACACTCGTCATACGTATTACGGTAACGCGCATAGTATTCCGTTTCTTCGTTGCTTTCGAGTACGTCGTCGCCAAGTATCACTATCGGCCCATAGAGGTTCAACAGGTTATAATAGGCGTATGCTCTGAGAAAATGAGTATAACCCATGATTTCGCGTTTGTCCACCGAGGTCAGGTCGGCGGCTTCGTCCATGCGGGCAAAGATGGTATTGGCTTTACGCACGATTCGGTACATCTTGTCGTAGATGTTGATGCCCTGGGCGTCGTTTGCCGTTACTTCGTCCAGTACCAGACTCATTCCGTTGTAGGCGCTGCCCAGCGAAAAAGCTTCGTCGGTCGCCATGATACCGGGCGTATAAACCGTATTGCCGAAAATTTGTCCTTCGTCGTCAAAAGAGTTGGCGGCGTTGAAAAGATATTTCTGAAGATTCAGTTTATTGTGGAAAATGGAATCGTATTTGAGCGTTTCATTGAAATAATCGTCCACATTCAGAAAGTTGCAGGAATGGAACACTGTTGTCATTCCAAGAGTAAACGCCGCACAAACGACGATATGTTTTATTGTATTTTTCATGTTCGAAAGATTGATTGATAAGTATTAAAAATGTAAATATACCTGAAAAGTTACGCGCAGGGGGATCGGATAGGAACGTCCGTTGAACTGTGCCTGTTCCGGGTCGTAAATCCCGACGCTGTCCCATATATAGAGGTTGCTACCCACCATTTGCAAGTCTACGGAAGAGACGCCCACTTTTCTGAAAAATTCCGGTTTCCA
>JAIRMH010000301.1 GCA_031258835.1 Tannerella sp. | reverse complement strand
GTCAACATCGTATTCGAGCAAGACTTTCGTATTCAGATCGCGGGCTTGTTTGAAAGGGCCGTCGAGCAATTTTACATCGCCCATAGGAAAAGCGTTTTTATACAATTTACCCTGAGCGTTGATGTTTCCCGTTGCGCGGTCGTCTTTCATGGCGCGCCCATTGGGCATGATGACGATCATGGGGATGGCTTTTTTATCGGCATACAGATTGTCGAGAATTATTTTTACGGCATAGCGACAGCCAAGTTTCCTGTAACCTTCGGCTGTAAAGTATAAACGGCTGTCCACTGTGTTGTATTCAGGCAGCGGACGTGCTGCGCCTTCCATATTCGATTGCCCGAAACAAAAGAAAACGCAGAAGTTCGGATCTTGCGCAAAAGTGTTTGCGCATAAAAGCATGAATGATGCGATTGCAAATAAACTTAATTTGGTTTTCATCTGTTTATTACGTTTTTTATGTATTAGTTAAATATGAAGTTGTATTCAAAAAAATCGACATCAACATAACCGCCAGCAGTTTTGGTAGCATAGTTGAAAATGGCGAATTTTGTTCCCATAAACAGTTTTTGGTAATCAAAACGCATTTTGAACGGCTCGCCGAGTTGCGTCCATTGTTTGTTGTCGTGACTGTAATAAAATGTTGCCATGTCTTTGTGCAGATTAAAATCGCAGTTGATACGCAAATATATTTTGTTTTTCTTCAATGTTGTTTGCTGCTTTTGCTGCACATCAACATCAACAATTTTTTTACCGTTTTCATTATCTAAATTGACAATTTGCGTATTCATTGTCAGATATTTGCGCTTGCCTTCGGCTTTCACTGCCAACACGCCTGAATGTCCGTTAAATGCTGCAAATCCTGCGACATCGCCGTCTTTCATTTTTGAAACATCTAAAGCCACAACGCCTTTACACAGCGCGCCTTCCATTCGTTGTGTAATCGTATTAGGGGCGGCATACAAATTATCAACTACGCGATTGGTTTTCAGACGAAGAAAACCCGGTCGCTCGGTCAAAGACCATGCATCATTAAGCGGATTGTGATTCCATTGCCAACAAAGTTTCAAGGTTCTTGCCGAAAAGTCATCGCTTTCGACATAATGATTTTTGGGTTGATATGGTTTCAATGGAACAGTTGCAGAAAGAGGAACGTGTCCGTTTTCGTCACCCAACATCGGAAAACCATCTTCCCAACGGCAAGGCATCAGCAAGGGCGTGCGTCCTACGCCAAATCTGTCCTGAAAAATAAAACCGAACCAGTTATCGTTTTCGTCGTCGATAATGCAGCCCTGCCCAACATAACCAAAACCAGCAAAATTATCTTCCAATATCACTTTTTTTTCGTATGGTCCGGTGATTTTGTCGGCGCGGTAGCACACCTGGCGGCGTTTACCGCCTTTGGGAGACGAAATCATCAGCAAATAATACTTCCCTTTGTATTTGATAGCTCGGCTACCTTCGAGCAAACCGGTTTCGGTACTGTCGCGCTCAAAGATTTTCATATTTACGCCATCTGGTTTGACGTCCGAAAGGTCGGACTTTAATTCGCGCAACGAACCGTTGGCGTGAAAAACATACACGCGACCATCATCGTCGAAAAACAACGAGGCATCGTGAAAATGCTGTGTACGGGCAAGTAATTTCCAATCGCCGCCGTCAGGATTGCTTGTGGTGTAAATGTACGACATCCAAGGAGTGTCATTGGGCGAAAATAGCACATAAAAGCATCCATTGTGGTAACGAATGGATGAAGCCCATTGTCCGCGTCCATAAACAGTTCCGTCCGTCAGGTCATAGTTTGGCGTGTCGGTCAGTTTGTCAAATACATAACTTGATATTTCCCAATGCACTAAATCTTTTGACTTCATCACGGGCGCACCAGGCATCAGGTGCATTGTGGTACTAATCAGATAAAAAGTGTCGCCTGCACGTGTAATATCGGGGTCGGGAACATCTGCCCAAATAATAGGGTTAGTGTAGGGTGTTTGCTGCGCATTTATACTCCCGCCAGACCAAACTACTATTAATAACGCTATTAATATTTTTCTCATTTTGTGAAATTGATTTTATAGGTTTTCACTATGCCCTGGTAATCGAACTTTACGATAGCTGTACCGTGAGCAGTTTCTGCTTGTATAACTGAAATCTTTACATTTTTATTGTCCGACGAAGCCGAAACAGCAGGAGTTTCGCTTGACGAGATTTCAATATTTGTTTCGTAGAGGCCGTAACCGGTAATACCGTTGGCGTTGGTAGAACGCACAGGCGTTGCCGGCAATTCAACAGTTTTACCATTTACCGCAATGTTTACTATTGGTGGAACAGGACGGACAATTTTCTTTTTTTTGGAAGAGAATCCAAGTCCAATTATATCACAAAAATTATCGGTATTATCACTCTCGGCAACAAGGAAAATAGCGTGTTTTTTATCCAGATTAGCTACAAATTTTGACACATCTATCTTGAATTGCGTTATTTCCTGTTTGGAATTGGCCGGCACAATGATTTGTCCAATTTTTGTCCCCTGCCAAGTATCATTATTCCAAGGTCCGTCCAACCAAATATTTACTTTGAACGCATTTGTCGTTTTCGGGGTAAGAAAGAGATTAAACTCGGTTTTGGCGTCTTTCTTTGTACCCTCAAATGCTTTTAAGCCCAGTGTATCTTTATCTAAACCGCCAAATCCAAAATATTTATAACCGATGATATTGCCGTTTTTAATATTGGAAAGAGGCGCCGAATTATCCCAAATGTCCCACGAATCCTGCTGAAGACCAACGTCGGAAAGATAACAGGCAATTCCCGCCGAATAATATTGATAGGGGTCGAGACCGAAGATATGAAAACCCTCTGACGTAACTTCCGCTCCTTTGTATTCGTTTCCTTGCGTGTCGGCGGCTGTCCAAAGATTATCTTTTGCGTAAGAATCGAAAGCTCTGATAGACACTTTTCCGCCTTCGTAAACGGGTTTTTCGTCCCATGCTACTTTTATGGGGGCAACCATTGCCTGACGTGCATAGCCAAAGCCACGTGGCGGACGGTGATAGAACACATACCATTGTCCGTTAATCTGTTCAATACTGCCGTGCGTGTTGTGTCCCGCGTTGGAGGTTTGCAAATTGAAACCATCCTTATCGGGTACAGGCGCACGCGAATCTACCAAAACTCCGCCGCTTTTCCACGGTCCGAGCGGCGAATCGCCATAAGCGTAACGCAAGGCGGAATTGCTACTGCTAATACCATAATCGGGGCCGGAATAGCCGCTGTAAATCGTCACATATTTATTCCCAATCTTGCGAATGGACGACGCTTCAAAAAAGTTGAATGTGCCAAGATTTTCATCGGGGTAAATATGCGGATATGAAGTTCTCTGCGGGTCGCGAAGCGCTCCATATTTATAACTTGCGGGCATAAAATACGGGATAATTTCTGTTCCGGGGCGAACCGACCACATTGTATTTTGGTCTAACTGCGCCGCTAACGAGCGTTGAAAACCCCAATAACCATACGCACGGAAGCTGATTTTGTAATCAGGCTCGGCAGGGTCGGTAATATCTTCGACAAATACAGAGGGATCGAAGCCCAAAATGCTTCCGGGAAGGGTTTTTGTTCCATCGGCGGTTAAGTTGATTGGCGTAAAAGGTCCGTCGGGACGGCTGCCTTTACAAACCATCGCTTCCCTGTTTTTACCGCGACTGTGCGGAAACAAGTAGTATTCTTTTGCACCATCTTTGCGCTTCACTTCTATAAGGTCGGGCGCATACATCACGTCCCATTGCCCTTCGATTTGATAAGTGAAAATGGCGCCTTCGTCACGCCAATTAGTCAAATCTTCCACAGAGGCAGACCACATCCGTATATCGGGTCCGCAATAAGAATTGAAACGCACATCGTGCGAACCGATAATATAAGCGCGGTATTTCCCCGGATTATCGGGGTCTTCAAACACACGCGGTTCGCCGTCGGGCAAATGTTCCCACAACGGCAAATAGGGATTTCCCGCACCGTGATACACAAATTTGAAACTGTTTTGCGCCAATAAATCAGTTGTCAGGAATAAAAAGAAATAACTGCAAAAAACAATGAGAACGATATCAACAGTTGATATTGCCCAACGGTCTCTGCCGCCTATATGAGGCGCTTTGAGCGTTCCGGGCAATTTGCCGTCAAGCGCATCCAAGCGTACATAGAAGTAATTTTTCATGTTCTTTTATAATCTCGTGTTTGAATTTCAACAATATACGGCTCTTCGATTCCTTCCATTTGCACTTTAACATGCATTTTACCGGCTTTACGGGAAGATTGCACAATTATCAACGCTTTACCCCAAGAGGTTTTCAGTTCGTTGCCGGCAAAGGATTTTTCGCGGCGCAAATCGCCGTTATCAATACCCATGAACTTGCCTTCGCCTTCTACTGTAACCGTCAATTTTTTGTCATCGGTTTGGACAGGATTGCCGTCTTCATCCTGCAAATTGACGGTAATAAACGACAAGTCCTGTCCGTCGGCTTTGAGCGAGGTGCGGTCGGCTTTCAGTTCTGCCCGTTTTGTCTGTTTGGAAGTAACTAATTGGCAGGTGGCTACTTCCCGGTCGCCATTATATCCTTTGGCAACGAGTTTGCCCGGACGGTAAGGCAAATACCAAATAATCGTATTGTTAGTAAAATCAACTGTTTTTTCTTTTCCCATCAATTTATCGTCAAAATAGAGTTCTACACTTTCGCAATTGGTAGTGGTACGAACCTCGACAATTAATCCCTGATAGCGTTGCGGAAAATTCCAATGAGCCGCCAACTTAGGCCATTGCCAAAGGTCACGTCCGTGGTCAATGTCGAGCGATTGGTCGGCAACGGCGATACGCACCGTCGGCTCTGCGTTCCATTTAGCGCGGTGATAGGCGGCGCGAGGCTTTTCAAACATGCAAATATCGAAAAGACCGTTGGGCCATCCTTTGCCTGGATAACCGGCTTCACCCAGGTAATCGACGCCCGACCAGATAAAACCGCCTGCAACGAAGTCGTTTTCTTCGATAATTTGCCAAGCGTTAAGCGGCGTATAACTGCGAATATTCCCTTCTTCACCCCTGTAATAAGGCAATTCTTCGGAAATCAGACAAATCCTTTCGGGGAATTTCTTTTTGTCGGAAAGCATACGTGCTTCCAGATAATTGTAACCGATAACGTCGGTTACACCTGCAAATTTTTCGTTATGCCCGTTTTGTACAGCAAGCGTTACCGGGCGCGTCGGCTCCAATTTATGAACAAAGTCCTGTAACATGGCGGCTCGTTCCACGCCTTCGTTATTGTTGTTCCAGGCTTCCTGCAATTCGTTCCCGATACTCCAAAGAGCGATGCAAGGGTGATTACGGTCGCGCAAAATCATATCCGACATATCTTTTTGCCACCATTCGTCGAAATATTTTTCATAATAGCCCGATTTCCATTTATCGAAGGCTTCATCAATGACAATGAAGCCCATCCGGTCGCACATATCCAAAAAATCAGAGGAAAACGGATTATGAGCGCAACGAATGGCATTGCAACCATATTCTTTCAATATTTCCAATTTGCGTTCATTTGCCCTGTCGGGAATGGCAACGCCCAATACTCCTGCGTCTTCGTGCAAACACATTCCTTTCAGCTTGACGTGTTTTCCGTTCAGGAAGAATCCTTTGTCCCTGTCGAATTTGAAAGTACGCACACCAAACGGCGTTTTATATACATCAATTATTTTATTTCCCTGTTTTACAGCCGTTTCCATGCTGTACATTGTCGGCGTTTCGATTGACCACAGTTCCGGATTATTCAAAGTGAAATTTTGCACCAAGTCTTTCATATCATCAGCAGCAATGGTTATTTTTCCGTTCTCGCTTTGGGCAACTTGTTTTCCGGAAGCATCCATCACGCGCTGCAATACGGTTAAATTCTGTTCTTTGTCTGTTTTGTTCGCAAGCGTGGTCGTTATCTTTATTTCTGCTTTAGAGGCATCTACCGAAGGGGTTGTAATATAGGTACCGTAAGTGCTTATGTGCACAGGATTGGTAACTTGCAACCAAACATGGCGATAAATACCGCCTCCGGCATACCAGCGCGGTCTTTCGCCAAAGGTGTTGGTGCGGACTGCAATGACGTTCTCTCCTCCAAAATTGAGATAAGGAGTTAAGTCGTATTCAATACTGCAAAATCCATAAGGCCGAAATCCCAAATGCTTGCCATTGATATACACATCGCTCTGAAAGGAAATGCCGCCAAGCAGAATGGATACCCGCTTTCCTTCGTAAGCCGCCGGCAAAGAAAATGTTTTGCGGTACCAGCCAATGCCTCCCGGCAAATACGCCGCCGAACCGTCGCCTTTGGGGTCAAAGTCCTGCTTGATGTTCCAGTCGTGAGGAAGTTGCACGTCCAGCCATCCTGCGTCGTCGTACTGTTTTTGTGCAAAGTCAGGACTGTCGTTCAACCGAAATTTCCAGTCGAAATCGAAATTATCTTTAATGCGAACTTCTTTTTGCGCCAAAAGGTTCAAAGAGAAAAGCAGCGCTGTCAGAAAAGTAAGTGTTTTTTTCATTTTCGATATCATTTTTATAAAGTAATTTTGATAGACGCTATACTATTGCCCGAGATCAATGCAAATACACCACTACCGGTGTTGAGAGCGCCTGTTGTTATTTGTTGCATATTTTTGTTTTCGGTGGTTTCTGCGGCATCAACAGATTTGACATTACTCAACGGGATTTGAAGATTCATGGCTTCGCTCGAAAAATTGAGTAGCACGAGCGTAATTTCGTTGCCTGCGGCATTGGTATAAGCCGTTGCCAGCAGATTTTCGTTACTTGTGTTGACTTTTATTCGTGTTTTGCCGGCAGCATATTTTGCGTAATGCGAAAGGATGTAACCGTTTTTGGTTATTTCGCCGCTTGCGACAGGAGTCCGGTTGTCGTTGTCGCCCATCATTCCGTAAAAACGTTTCAAATACCAATAAATGTATGCACTGCAATATCCGTCCATACATAGATGAATTTCTTTTGCCAAATTTACCATATTGTACTCCCATTTCCAAAATTCCCATTTTGCCGGATCGGTTTCACTTTCGCCGTCGTTATACAAATGTTCGGTCATCCACCAGCCGCCTTTACCTTTGCCAAGCAATTTACTGTTGTATAAACTGCAAATATAGTCATGGCGATTTTTCACATAACTGCCGCTTTCCACTTTGACAAAACCCTGATAAAGATGTCCGGCAACAATATCGGTATTGTCAAAAGCTTGCGCATCGTTCAATATCGGGTCGGTATATTCGGGTTGAAAGCCGCAGGCTTCGGGCGACATCAGTTTTACGCCTGTGGCACGAATGGTTGCGCCGTATCTTTTTACGAAATCAAGCATTTCCGAGGGTGTCCAGTAGGTAAAATCCATATCGGGTTCGTTTTGTACGGAAACGGCATACAGTCTCACGCCATTGTCTTTCATATAGTTGATGTAACTAACAATATGATTGGCATAAGCCTCGTAATTTTCGTGCTTGAGGTGTTTTACGTCCTCCCCATTACGAGTAATTTTGTCCGCCAAAGCGTCGGTGCAGTCCCATGGGCAGGCAAAGATGATTGCGCCGTTTTGCAGTGCAATTTTTGCGCCTGCAACATCAGCAGCCCAGTCGTTCTGATTCGGGTAGATCATCAGGCGAAGAATATTATATCCCAATCCATCAGGCCCGTACATTTTATTCATTTCGTCTGCAGTTATAAGATTATTGCTGCCAAGCCATATTTTCGGGTTGCACATTCCGCCAAAACCTGCAATGTATTGATATTGTGCATTTTTATCAACAATTACAGTTGTTTCCTTATAGAGTGCACTGATTTCCGTACCCTGTTCGATAAGCAGTTCGGATTTTTCGCCGGTGGTTTTGTTTGTTAAAACAAGTTTTTGCGAGCGACTTTGGACAGTTGTATTTGCACCGTAAGTAATTTTTATGCGCACATTCCGGTTTTTATCCGTTGTATTTCCGCCTTGCGAGGGTGAAATATCGGTAACAAAGCCGGCGGTTTCACTGCTGATTTCCCATTCTGTTTCAGCCCACTCAATCATTACCATCGACACGCCTGCCAAACCTGAAACCGTCATATCTTTTTGCATAAAACGGGCATAAGACACTTCTTTGATCGGCTCGTCGCCGTTCGTTTCATCTTCACAGGCAAAATAGGACAAAGAAAATAAAATGGTGCAAAGTATGAATTTTAAGTGTTTCATTTTTTATTCGTTTTTCAAACCTTCGACAAACCCTGCGTAGGTCTGTTTCCGGTTATAGGACGTATTCCACAAGCCGTGGTCGCTGTTGACGTCTATCGGATTTTTCAGGGTAATACCGTAGCGCTGTGCGGCAGGTATTATTTCAAAATATTTTCGGACAATGAAATTGTAAAACTCCGACAAGACGAGTTGCTGATCGCTTGTTGCAGCGACCGGTGTTATGGTTATACCTCTTGCGTCGGCAAGATTCATTGACAGATCTGAAATCCTAATCAGTTTACCGCTTTGAGCGAGCAGATTGAACATATTGACAATTGCTGCTTCATTTTGGGACTGCAGCTCCGGATTCAAAGAACATGTTGCCGTCATCAGCGTACTGATGCCGTCAATTTTGGTGACGCCGTCGGATTCCCAATAATTAATCATTTCTATCAAACCGCTACATTTGCTATTATCTTTGGCTTCCAAACCGTAATCATTCACAAACAGTTTCAGATCATTTCCGCCATACTGTCGGGCAAACTTAACTGCCAGGCGGGCATAATCCTTGCCGAGATAATCTTGCCAGTAGAAATTTTCGTCGGCTATCCAATTTTTTGGATCGGTAGGAGGATTGGGATCTGATTTCAGTTCAGCCGGATTTGTGTCGTCCATTGGCTCATTGATAACATCCCATGCTTTTATATAACCGTCGCTTGCTTCCATTAGTTTGGAAATCCATGATTCCATAGCATTGGCGAGTATTTCTTTTACCTCGTCGTCAGTTTTCCAGATGATTTCTTCAGGAATAATGGTAGGTTCGCTTCCTGATTCCCATTCCAACCTGATATTGTCGTATAAGTAATAGCCGCCTCCTGTTCTGTTTCCAAATGAAAGCGTAAATTCATTGAGATTTTTATCCTCTTCCGTTAATGGCACCATTGATACAGGCACTTTTAAGTTCCTGCCCCAATCGTTGTTCTTAGCGCCTAGAGTCGCAAAATTATCGCCTGTTCCTTCTTTGCCATTGATAATCATTCTAATCCCTTGGCCATATATACCGGCATTATCGACAACGTAAATATCCAATACTAAATTCTTACAATCTCCCAGTTTTTTCCCTTCGGGCATTTTGAAGTTAAATACAGGCTCCGATTGATTGGCCGGGCTTGCGGCGCTACCAATACTCAGGACTTTATTTCCCGGTTGGGCAGGATCTTCTACAACCGTAGCCGTACCATTTGCAGGTACCGTCATCGGATAGGTATCTCCAAGGTTATTTGATTCAAAATCAATATCTTCGCTTCCGGTCTCAAGAGTTGCATATTCCATCTTCATGTTGTCATATAGATAATGGCCTGCGCCGGTTCTGTTTCCGAACGAAAGTGTAAACTCACTGAGTTCTTTATCCTCTGTCGATAATGGAACCATAGACAGATCTACCTTTAAATTCCTGCCCCAATTGTTGTTCTGAGCGCCAAGGCCTTGGAGATTTGTTCCAACTGTTCCTTCCTTGCCGTTTATTCTCATTCTAAGCCCTTGTCCATACATGCCGGTATTATTGACAACATAAATGTCTAAAATCAGATAAGAGCAATGTTTCAGTTTAATTCCTTCGGGCAATACGATGTTAAACACAGGCTCCGATTGATTGGCCGGGCTTGCGGCACTACCAACGCTCAGAACTTTGTTTCCTGCGTTAGCCGGGTCTTCTACAACCGTAGCCGTACCGTTTGCCGGCACTGTCATCGGATATGTATCGCCCAA
Organism: Tannerella sp.; assembly: GCA_031258835.1. Lineage (GTDB taxonomy): Bacteria > Bacteroidota > Bacteroidia > Bacteroidales > Tannerellaceae > Tannerella. Next base: position 3,795 of record JAIRMH010000301.1, on the reverse strand, counting down.
GTTATCCGATTCAAAATCGAAAAGATCTGCTATGCCGGATTGTGAAACAGGCGGAATGATAATTTCGGGAGTATAGATCGGTGCAATACTGTTGTCTAAGGACACGCTTTGGTTGAAGTTCCAAACCAGGGCAGTTCCAAAAACAGAGATATTGGATGTTTTTGCTTCATCAAAAAATGATTGTGCCGTGACGACATCCACTGCTCCATCCTCTGCTACCGACAAACTGTGGTACATAGCATCTCCTGCTGAAATTTCATCAAAATTGGTAAGCGCTAAACTATATGCCATTTCCTTTTTCTGAAAATCGCTTGCCGTTATGCTTGTCCCTATCTTGAAATTGGGATTGGCATTACGGTCAACGGCGGCTTTCAATACGTCGAAACTGTTCAGGTACTCGACCAGCGCCACATCTTCGGGCTTGTCAAGATTGTCGAGTTTGTGTGAGTTTTCGTCGGTGCAGGCAAACGCAAAAATTGCCACAGCCACGACACCTATTATTTTATTTATATATTTCATATTTACTTACTAATTAAAAGATTACTGTTTGTCTATTTCAAAAGAGCCTGCGCCATACACACCGCGTTCGCGGAGAACAAGCGTATCTTTGGTAGCATACTTCATGTTCAGATTGACGAAATCAACTGTATAATCGAGATACAGTGCGTTGCGGTCTTTGCCTCCCAACGAATTTTTTTCGCCTTTCGACACAAATTTGCCTGTGCCTGCAATGATGAAGTTAGCCGAAGAGCTTTCGAGGATACAAGCGCCGTTGCCGTCAAATTTCAGGCGCACATTGTAATTTACGTTTGTTCCCGACGCATCTTTGGCTGCGAGCGACAAGGCGGCTTCCGTCAGCGAATTTGTCGTGATATTTACCACTTCGTCGTTTTCTACATACTGCGAATGTCGGCTTACGGTTTGCACAGTAGCGTCCGGCATAGTTTTTACATCCGTACCTCTGCGCAAATAAACGCCGTGCCAAGGATTGACGTACTTCACGCCGTAAAGCACATAGTCCTTCGGCTGTTCACTCCAATCGCCGGTAAGCAGGCGGTCGGGATTATCGACGTTTGCCGCGCCGCGAAGAATGGAATCAACACCCTGCACACTTGTCATTACGAGCGGAATAACGTAGTTGCTTGCCAGCGCTTTTTTGTCATCAAAGAAGGCGTCGGTCAGTTGCACCTCTACACCCCCCTGAATATTACCCGGCGTGATTTCAATTTTGTTTGCCGCCAAAGTGTAATAGTTGGCAGGCATTGGCAACACCGCAGTACTTGTTCCTTTGAAAAACAGATTGTCACAAAGCGAATTATCGACAGTTATATCAATCGTGCGTGTTTTAGTGTTGGTGTAAGCGCCACCCATAACAGCATTAATACGAATTTTGTGCAGATTGTCCATCGAATTATCCACCATATCGTCTTCGCCGAGTTCGACCGTGCGCATTGCCAACTGATTGGCGAAATAAACGGTTTGATAGTCGAAATCGGGAAATTCCTGTTCCTGATTTTCGCAAGCCGTAATCATTAGCGACAGAGCCAAACCCATATATAAATTATTAAGTTTCATATATTTAATTAGTTATTAGTTATTAGTTATTAGTTATTAGTTATTAGTTATTAGTTCTAATTCTTAACTCAATTCCATCCTTTATTTTGTAAGAGATTACTGTATTTCAGCGTTTCGGAATACGGGATAGGCGGATAAATCATATAATCCCGGAAAGTACGCTGTTCAACGTCGAATACTTCGTAAGTTCCGTCTGCTTTCCAGTTAATTCCTTTTGCCGTTTCGTTGAGATTTTCTTTCCAGCGGCGCAAATCCCAGAAGCGGAAACTCTCGAAACAAAGTTCCAAACGACGCTCGTTACGAATGAGTTTGCGCATTTCATCTTTGTTTGCAGCGCAGAATTCGAGGTATTCGTCGTTTGTGCCGCCTACGCCTGCACGCTGGCGAATAGCCTTAATCACGTCGTAAGCCGAATAACTGTGGCTGCCTGTGCCTTTGGGACCCCACGCTTCGTTAGCTGCTTCGGCATAGTTAAGATACATTTCGGTATAACGGATACGCGGAATGTAGTGTGCTTGTTTTGTGGTGGAAGACGGATTGCAGTTAATGTCCATACGCAGGCGTTTTTTCATATAATAGCCTGTGCGCGTGGATGTCTCCTTGATGTTAATACCATCGTCCGTTCCCAATCCGCTACCGGTGTAAATGGTTGCGCTACCACTACCTACCCCTGTACTGCCGTTATAAATAATGTACTGCGCCAAACGCGGGTCGCGCATTGCGTAGGGATTTTCAGGGTCGTAACCGCTTATTGCGGGGTCTGCACTGATTGGATAACCGTTTCGCATCGGGAAGGCATCTATCAAATTTTGGGTCGGATTCATATAACCTGTGCCGAAAATGGAAGGCGGATAATTTTTTGCCTCCTGGTCGTTATCGCTTGCAGCGATATTCATACGCCAAATCATTTCGGGAGGATTGATGCCTTCTCCCAGTCCATTGATTTCAGTTGTATTGCAATAATAAGTCCAACCGCCGGAAGCCAGACCTGCAACGCCGCCTTTATAATCAATAAGCGTAGCTGCAGCGTCGGCAGCATTTGTCCAGGTAGTAGTGTTCGTCGCATCCTGAAATGCGGGACTTGCAGCGAGTAAGGCCGTTTTTGCACGATATGCTTTGGCAATCAATCCATTGAACAACTGACGGGATACCTGTCCCATTACACGATTGTACTTGTATGCTTCGGCGGTTTCCGAAAAATTGGAAGGAACGGCAGTAACATCTTCGTATTCCACAGGAAGATATTGCTCGGCAAGGTCAAGGTCAGCGTATATTTGCCGGACACATTCCTCAAAAGTGTTACGCGGCTGATTGAAATCGGCCAAAGCGTCTTGATATTCAGTTAGAATGGGTACGCCGAGCAACTGTCCGTTTTCGGCAACACCGGCGTGAGCGCGCAACAAAGAGTACAGAAACAACGCACGCATCCCGTATGCTTCTCCTTTCATACGGCGTTTGAACAGTGCGGCAACTTCTTCATCTTCCGCCCAATTCACTTTATCTGCATTTTCCAAAAACAAATTGATGTACTGTATGGAACTGTAGGAATTTGTCCATTGATTGAGCGGACTGTACGACGAAGCAGTCCACGAGCCGGTAGCCATTGTCAGAAAAGCGTGTGTTTTCTGATTGGTAACGGCGTCGTCGGTAGCATATTCACTATTGTCATAATATCCTGGAATACAGCGATATACATTTACCAAAAAGCCTTGTGCATAAGACGCATCTTCGTACATCTGTTCTTCGTCTTTGAAGTTTTCGATAGCGGGCGTAAAAAGGTCGTCGCAACTCGAAAACAACATGGTTCCCGCTGCGAAAAGCACTATTTTATTTACTATATAATTTTTCATTGGTAATTATTATTAGAAATTAATTTTAAGTCCAAGATTATAGAAACGCGTCTGCGGGCGGCTACCCACGTTCATTTCCATCACTTCGCGCTCTTTTGACAGGACAAGCAGATTATCGCCGTTTATGTAGGCGCTCAACCCTTTAACGAAAGAATCTTTGAACATCGTAGTTGGGAAATCGTAAGTGAATTGCACTCTTGCCAAGTCGAAACGGTTATTTTTGTACATCCAGAAAGTAGAATTGCGGAAATTGTTGTCGCCGTTGGTGGTCGTCAGGCGCGGATAGGTGGCCGTTTCTTTGGTTTCATCAGTCCAACGCCCCCAAACAACATCAGAGTATTTGCTTGCACCCCGGTTCCAATAATAAGAA
>JAIRMH010000282.1 GCA_031258835.1 Tannerella sp. | reverse complement strand
TGTTTTTACTTTTTTCATTTGTCAAATTATTTATTAAGTTTCACTCTATTTTCGTTTCGGAACAGTAGATGTGAACGGTATTTCCTTGCGCAGCATCCGTCCTGCCTGACCGGCAAGATAGAGGTAATAGTCGTTCCCGAGGTCGGCGTCCAACGGAAGAAAGTAACTGTCGCCGACAGGAACTTCGGTTGCACATTTGAAGATGGCCGTGCCTTCGTCTATTTCATCAAACATTGCCAGGTAAAACATATTGGCGCCATTGTCGATATGTGTTGACAACTGTTTCCAATAGAAACTGCCACTGTTGCGGGGTATAGGACGCGAATTTTTATTCATGTTCACCCACGAAAAGCCGGGGAAAGCCAGCGGCGCATAATCTATCCTGTTTGCCCTGCACCATTCGATGTCGTCTTTCACTATTTGCGCAAAACGCGGAAATGATTCTTCGTTAAAACGTCCTACAAGCCATGGCATCACAATGTCGCATTTCTTTATCAGGCGATGCAGTTCCGGGTCGTCAAGCGTATCGTCGCCCATCAGCCGCCAATGTGTCGGCACACCGATAAGTATGCTGAAGCCCCGCTCAATCAAGGCGTCGATGATGATTTCCGCTTCTTTGAAACCGTACCGGCGGCGGTCGTTGAAGCCCACACCCCAAACAGCTACCAGCGGTTTACCGTTATGATGCAAGTATGAAGGATTATCTTTACGCTCCCTGATATCGTATTCGGCAGCAATCGCATCAATGTCTTTCAGGACAAGCTGTTCGTCACCGGGGACCATTCCGCTCAGATCGTACATGACGCTGATGGTGCGGTTGTTGATGTTCGCCGCGTTGATAGCCGAGCGCCATACCCTGTTCAGTTGGTTATAACTTTTCGGGCGTTTTATTTCGGACACGAAACGTTGTACGAAAACCCCGTCAATACCATACTCCCGCATCCACCGAAAATGCGTTTCGACCGTCGACTCGTCGTATTCGCTCATCACATAAGCGGGACTTCCGTCGGCAAAGGAGAACTCGGTTTTATAAGTCTTGCCATATTCCGATACGTCAGGCCACATGTCAATCGTACATATTCCAGGCCGGAACAGTCCGTCGCGACCACAGTAGTGATACCAGCCACGATCGGAGCCGTCGTCAGGGCAGCTGAACCAGCCCTGATAGCCCGCCATTATCAGACCTTTGTACGAATCGTATTTTTTCGCAGACAGGTAAGCGTTTTTGTCGACCGCCTGTTCAATAAAATCCACAATAACGGCAGGATTCGGGAAACTGTGCGGATGGTGTTTGAATCCTTTCTTTTCGATGACGGTAATGTCGCCCCCTTTCTCGCGAACTTTCTTCTCGAACGGGAAAGCGTTTTGGGTATTTACGGCAGCTTCGTCGAGTTCGGCGCAGAGAATCAGTATCGGATAATTGCCTTTTACGATAGCGTCGATTTTATCTATCGGGCTTTCGTCAAACCGTTTAATCTGCTCGCGGTCGATGCCCCAGTTTTCCTTAATGCCTTTCGTGATTTCATTGTCGGGACGTTCTTTGCCGTCGAAGCCGTAATACATTGCTTTCATATCCAACAGCGGATTATCGACGTACACGGCGGCGACTTTATCGGGGTTAGCAGCCGCCCAGTTGAAGGCATACACTCCGCCACGGCTCATGCCTTCGAGGACGACTTTACTGTCCAGTCCACCATCGTGCAACAGTTTGTAAAAAGCGTTCCATTCGTCAATATTCTGTTTATTGCCCATCCGCTCCGCCTGGTCGTTGTAAACTAAGTGATAGCCCCGTTCGAGGAGAGCGATCTCGGTCTGCGGCTCGTGTCCGAAGAACCGCACATGCCATATCCACGGATGATTTGTCGCTGTCTTTTTCGGCTTCACAACTTTGCTCTCGCGGCCGTTGAGTCGGAACGTAGCGCACCGGTAGCCCGCATAGTTGCTCACCTGATACTTGATATCCGCCTTGTCCAGTGTTTTGAAAATATCGAAAGAGGCGTCGACGGGGAAAGTGATTTGCTGAAACAGGCGTTTGGCGATGATCGCGGAGCCTTTTTCTTCGGGGTGAATCTTGTCGGGAATCAAGTCCGGACGGTCAATCAAAAGCGGATACAAGTCAATCGTCTCGACATCTTCTTCGTAGGCGGCTTTTTGCAGGCGTGGCGTTACCTCCTTCCTGCATACGGGATCGTATATTCCATTTTCGTCGGTGACGAAGAAAGCAGTCGGCAAAAGGACGATGACTCGCGGGCCGGACGGCAATTGCTTGAACGAGCGTATCATATCCCGGCAATCCTGTTCCATTTCGTCGTAAAACGGACGGTTAACAGCTTTGGCGTCGTTGCCGCCCAAGTCGATGAAGACGATGTCGGGAGCACTTTTCAACGCCATTTGGTAGGCCTCCGTTTTCCAGTAGGGAGAATTCCCCTTGCGAAGCATCGTCGTACCGCCAACGCCATAATTTTCGACCTTATAATTCGTTCCGAGCAGAGACTGTAACTGTCCCGGAAATGAATTTTCCTTCGGATTTTCGATTCTTGCCCCTTCGGTGATGCTCGCACCTATGCAGGCGATTTTTATCTGTGCGTTCACTGTCAACAATCCGGCCAACAGTATGATTGTGCAAAATATTTTTTTCATTTCTGATAATTTTTAATTTTTAATTTAGATAATCCCTCCATTCGATAACAAATTCCGTGGAATCCATCCGCCAAAGATGCGTTTGAATGTCAAGTCATTTTTCAGATCAAGATAATGCGTAATAAACTTAACTTTTATATTTTACATGACAAATCTACATGAAAATTCCTTATTTCCAAGCATGCATGAATGGAAAAAGTTTTTCGCAGAGAATCGGATAAATATTCCAACTATTTCATCCAGTCCGGTTTCCAGATAATTGTTCCGTCGTCTAACCGGTGGTCGCCGGGGCCTTGTTGCGTACGCATAAGGTCTTTTATCACGTAATAATTATGCAGATGCCGGGTCATTACTGCTTCGCCTCCTTCGGGAGCGCGGACGGGTCCCCAGTCGGCGCCGTATCCGCCCAATGCGGCGGAGCGTACGTCCGGTACATACGTCGGCCACTTACCCCCGTTCCACGTGTATCCAAAGAAGAACGGTACGGTATACGGAGACATTTCGCGTTTCCAGTCGAGCTGGAACTTGATGAAAGGTTCACCGGGGAAAGTGGCGATAGCGTATTTGTCGTTAATCAATATGGTAGAGAAATGTATTCTTGCAACATCATTGTCGAAGCGATTTTTCAAGTCCAGCGAATCGGTAACAAGTTGAATGCTTGTTTCGTCGTTCGGGTTGGAATATAGCTCCTTTACAAGTGCGACGGTTTCGATGCCGAGCAGTTTTCCCATCCGTCCGACCATATCGAAAAACTTTTCAGGTTCGGCGCCGTCCGCAGGTGTTTTGAACAGGGCGCACTGGTTCCCCGCGCCACCCTGAACGAACAGGCAGTTTACTTTGTTGTCAAAAGCTTCTTCTACATATTTGGTCGCATAGCCCACGAAGTCAGCCGAAATGACCGAACGAATCTCTACAAGTGCGTCGGGATGACATGCAAAGTTCATAATCACGGCGCGCGGTTTACCTCTCCGGTCGTCGATACGAAACGCTCCGACCGAAGCATCGACCGGCCCGAAGGGGATACGTTCCTTGTTGAGATAGCGGTAATGTTCTTCAGGGTCGGCATACCAGGCTTCGCGGGCATGCCCGTCGTCGCGCAGGATGAGCCGGTTGAACGTCAGTTGAGGCGTCGGACGATGACCGCCGGAGATCTTCGCCTCGAACAGGTTTTTCGACGCTTCATCGATGATGTCCGTCAGTTTGGCTTCGATAGTGGCTCTGTCCACAGAACCTGAATGAGTATGCGAGGGGCAGAAGTACAGTTCGTTCAGCCGATAGTCCTTCTTCAGTTTTTCCAGCAGCGAGGGATTCGTATATCCGCCCACATCCATCGACAGAAAGGCAATCCGCACGTCCTGCACTTGCAAAATCAGGCTTCGCGCATACAGAGAATCGTGCACCGTACGATTTTGTGCGGCGAGGGGCGTGATGTTTGTTTTTGCCGTTCCCGCCCTCAATTTGTCGTCCGTCTGAATGACTTTTTGAATCGTGCCGTCGGGATTGTAATACAGTTTATCGACGCAGACGGAACGCAGCCAGTCGTTCGGCTCGCCGTTTTTCCGCGACAGGGCGCTGTTGTGATAGAACGAATACCATTGCCCTTTGTATTCCACGATAGAACCGTGATTGGTATAGCTGTCCGTCGGATCCATATAAATACCCTGGTGTTTCCATGGCCCCAGCGGGTTATCGCTAATCGCATATCGCATCCGGTTATCGCCTTTCACGCCTTCTTTGTCGTTGTTTTCGTCGTGATTGTCGGAATACGAAAGATAATAGATGCCATTCCGCTTATGTACCCATGTCGCCTCATGGAAATCTACCAGTCCTTCCATTACTTTCATTTCACCGTCTATCTCCATCATATTATCTTTCAGTTTTCCACCTTTGCAGACGCCGCCTCCACCGTGGTAGAAATAAGCCTGTCCGTCGTCGTCAATAAAAACGTTGGGGTCAATAAGCGCGTCGATATTGGGAATGTAGCCGATCACCTTGAAATCGCCGGCCGGTTTTTTGCTCGTCGCCACGCCGATTTTCCATGTATTATTCCATGGGTCTTCACTCGGATGCGGGAAATAGAAATAATACGTTCCATCTTTGTACACGCAATCAGGCGCCCACATAAATTTGGCGTCGTTACGTAGCGGTTTACCCCATGGCACCTGATCGGCGCGGAGGATTTCACCGTGGTCGGTCCATTTCACCATGTCGTCGGTAGAAAAAACGTGGTATTCGTCCATCAGGTCGCAACCACGTGGCGGTGCGATGTCGTGCGAAGCGTACACGTACAGCCGTCCGTCCTCCCAGACGCGAGCCGAGGGGTCGGCGGTATACATGTGTTTGATAAAAGGATTTCCCTGCGCCGCGGCGACAAGGGAACACGCAAACATGGCAACTGCAGCGATAACGGCATGTAAATGCCTTTCAAATTTGCAATGCCTTGGTTCGATAAATAAGAATGTCTGTTTCATGATGTTATGAATTTAATTAAAAAATAATGTATTATACACATATAATAATGAAAAACGTTCCGAAAAGAAAGGATGTCCGTACCGTCCAGGGACGTTGCATATCGAAATGAGCATTGGACACCATATAAGTTCCGTACGGCTTGACCGGTCAGAGCAGTTATAAAAACCGGCAACAGAGCTACAATCAACCATTTATTCCTTTTCATAAATTGATCTCTTTTGTTATGCGGATATCTTCGGACGAGGCGCCCGCCATGAAACGATAAACGCCCGACGGAACAACAAATGTCGCTTTTTCATCGTCCCAATAGCGAAGATTTTCCTTTTGTATGACAATTTCTACTTTTTCCGTTTGTCCTTTCCTGATGAAAACCCGCTTAAAGCCTTTCAATTGTTTGATGGGTAACGGGATATTCATATCAGGCAGTTTGACGTACAGTTGAGCAACTTCGCTACCGTCTCTCTTGCCGGTATTTTTCACATCGAAACGGACGCTGACTGTTTTGCCTTCATCCGTGACTGTGAGGTTTTTGTATTCGAAAGACGAATAACTTAACCCATAACCGAACGGATAGAGCGGTTTCCCCGTAAAATACTGGTATGTGCGTCCCTTTGTCACGTCGTAATCGTCAAACGGGGGCAATTCATCCGGGTTGTTATAATAGGTAAGCGGTAACCTTCCGGCCGGATTATAATCGCCGAACAACACTTCCGCTATGGCCGTCCCTCCCTGTTCGCCCGGATACCACGCATTGACAATTGCCGGGACGTTTTCGTCGATCCAGTTAATGGCCAGCGAACTTCCGGCTACGAGTACCACAATCGTATTCGGATTCACCTTGTATATTTCGCGGATAAATTCTTCCTGATCTTTCGGCAGGCTAATGTCGCTACGGTCTTTCCCTTCGCGTTCTATGCTTTTATTGATTCCCAGCACAGCGATTGCCAGGTCACATTCGCGGACGGCTTTTCCCGCTTGCCCGTACAGGTCGAGACGGCTTTTTGCGGTAACGGACGGGATCCGCCACGACAGGCGGGCGATGGCAGCGTCGCGGTTGTCGTAATATTCCGCTTGCAGGAGATAGTCTTTTCCGGCTTTGAGGTCTATGCGCGCCGTATCCGTGCGGATGCTGTGTCCGTTCCATGCGTCTATTATTTTTTCTCCGTCGATGAACAGGCGGCAACCGTCATCGGAAGTGAATGCAAATGTGTATGTTCCGGATACAGTCGGACGAAGTTTGCCTTTCCAGCGGATGGACATCGGCGATTTAGGCAGGAAAGGATCGGGCGCCTGGTTGGCCGGCTCGAAGTTCACCCATTCGTCTGTTCTTGTTTTTGCTTCACCCGTCAGGTTTCTGCCGGTAAAATATTCGGCATGCAAGCCTTCGGGAAAATACGACTGCGAAATCTGTTCATAACCGTCCAGCGCCGAGACCCATGGCGCATGCACGATTTTTATCCGTCCGCCGGCTTTCTCCCGTATGCCTGCCAGCACAGATACGGGCTGATTGACGGGAAAACCGCTGTAATCGCCAAACTCACAGTTGGCGGCATTGATTCCTACCACGGCGATGGACTTTACTTTTTTAGGGTCGACAGGCAGAATGTCATTTTTGTTTTTCAGCAAAACAATGCTCTGGCGCGCGGCTTCCAGTGCAAGTTGTCTATGTTCGGGCGAGCCGACCGCCGAAGGTGGTATTTTATTGTATGGATTGTCGACCGGGTTGTCGAAAAGTCCCAGTCGCATTCTTGCTTTCAGCACGTGGGCGGCGGCAGAATCGATGTCGGCGTCCGACACCATTTTCTGCCTGTATGCGTTCAGCAACGGCCGAATATAGATGTTGTCTCCACATTCCAGATCCAATCCGGCTTTGATGGAGAGAGTGGCTGCCGTTTCCTGCGTTTTGACGTATTTGTGTCCGCTAAGCAGCAGAGCCGGTCCTCCACAATCGGAAACGACATAGCCGTCGAAGCCCCAGTCTTCGCGCAATACTTTTTGTATCAGCCACGGATTTGCCGTACAGGGGACGTCGTTGATGGCATTGTATGCCGTCATGATGGAGGCCGCCTTCCCTTCCCTGACGCACTGTTCAAATGGCGCAAGGTAATATTCCCGCAACAGCCGTTCGGAAACCTGTGGATTGGCTTCGAAGCGGTTGTGTTCTTCGTTATTGACGGCAAAATGTTTGGGCGTGGATACTATTTTCAGGTATTTAGGATCGTTCCCTTGAAGTCCTTTCACGAAAGCTGCACCCAGAACGCCGGAGAGGAACGGATCTTCGCCGTAAGTCTCCGGGGTGCGTCCCCAACGCGGATCGCGCGCCATATTTACCGTAGGCGACCAGAAGGTAAGCAGATCGCTGAATTGGGCTTTTTGATTCTTGCCCTGTTCCAGTTCGTTCCAGCGTGCACGCGCTTCGTCGGAAATAGCAGTGGCAATCCGGTAATGCAAATCTGCGTTCCACATGGCTGCCAGCCCGATGGCTTGCGGAAAGACCGTGAAGTTACCCGGACGAACAACGCCATGCAGGGCTTCGTTGCCATGATAATATTTGTCGATTCCCAGACGGGGAATTTCGGGTGAAGTGGCGCGCAGAAGATCTATTTTTTCTTCCACCGTGAGCCTCGACAGCAAGTCTGCAATACGGTCGCAGAGAGGCACATTACCGTCGCGAAACAATTCCCGTTCCTGCGTCCGCGCCTCCGTAACCGGCAATAACAAAATGAATACAATGATATGACGAATAAATTTCATACGAAAAGTATTTACGGTTCAAGGTTGAATTTCTCTTTGAGGCGTTTTAAAATCCAGAGGTTTTTGCCTTTTCAGCATTTTGGAAGCTTCGCCGGTCAGCCACAGATAATGGTCGGAAGGCATACCGTCCAGATCGGCAAATTTCGCTATGTCACTCACCGGCGGATGGTCGCTTACCTTGAAGATGGCCGTTCCTTCATTTACCTCGTCGAACATGGCTACGTAGAGCATTTCGGCTCCGGCATTGATAGCCGTGGAAATCTGCTGCCAGTAGAAACGTCCTTTCTGGCGGGGGATGGAGCCGACGGGCTTGACGTCGTCCGGAAACTCTGACCGGCTAAGGTTGTGCCAACTGAATCCGGGCGTTACGCAGGGCACATAGCCTACGCCGTTTTGCCGACACCATTCCATGTCGGCGATCATCACGTCGCGGTAGCGGTCCATATCGTTATGCAGCAGAGGCGAGAAACGCTGTACCATCCAGGGCATTACGAGGTCGGCGCTACGGATCACGGTATGCAGGTAAGGGTCGTGTATACAGTCGGCGTTCAGTTCGCGCCAGAAAGTCGGCACGCCCAACATCACGCTGCATCCGCCGTATTCGGGGTCGTTCCGGAGGAAGTCGATAAAACGCTCGATACCGATGTTGCGAATGTCGTATGGGCGGTCGGGAAAGCCAATGCCCCAAATCGTAACGAGCGGTTTGCCGTTGTAAAAGATATAAGTCTGAGCGCCTGCCTGGTTCGTCACTTTCAGCGAATCGACCAGATATTTCCAGTCGTCGATTAAAACCGAACAGTCCTCGTTCCTCGCCCGTAATCCCGACAAATCGTACATAACGCCAATGGCACGCCGGTATTTGGAGGCCGCTTCAAAAGCGTTTTTGAGAATCGTTGCAGGGCGGGCATTCGGCTTTGCGCTGCTGAAAAACCGCTGCATGAAAACGCCGTCCAGACCGTACTCTTGCATCCATTTGAAATGCAGGTCGACCGTACTTTTATCCGTAGAACTGAAGAAGCGTGCGACAGAGCCGTCGGCATGTTTCAGTCCGGTGGGATACGTCTTTTCGTACTCGCTAACGTCAGGCCACATGTCGATACGCACTTTCGTTTCGTCGGGATACATCACCCCGTCTGCAGGCGCACGGAACCAGCCTTGATATCCGGCCATAATCAACCCCTTGTAACTGGGGTAAAGTGTATTTGCAGAATGTTTGTTCTGCGCCGTCCCTGCCATCGTTGCGATACCGAGGCAAACGGCAAAAATCATCTTTATTCGAGTTTTCATATCTGTTTATTTTTTAAATACTCCCATCATTTGATAATAATTTTCCAGTTGCTTAAGCATGATTTTTTCTCCTGCCCCCACTTCTATCAGGTCGGGGCCGTGGTCGGCACCGTATCCTCCGTAGGCAGCCGAACGGATGTCGGGCAAGTAAATCGGCCATTTACCGCCGTTCCAAGTGTAGCCGAAGAGGAAGGGCACGAGTCCGTAAGGTTGAAACTCGCGTTTCCAGTCGATCTGGAATTTGATAAACGGTTCGCCGGGTACGGTGGCTATCACATAGCGATCGTTGATGGAAATCACCGAGAAATGCACGTTGTAGTGAAGTTTTTTGTCGTAACGTCCGGTGAAAAACAACGAATCGGCGTATACCTTGATACTCGTTTCGTCGCGAGGATTGGGATACAGTTCTTTCGCCAGCTTCACGGCTTCGATGGCCAGGAGCCGCCCCATGCGATCGATCAGGTCGTAGTTCGAGGGGCGCAGGTCGTCGGGGCCGGTTCTGCCACCGTCTTTGAAAAGCGGCGCCTGGTTGCCTCCGCCACCCTGCACGAACAGACAGGTGATGGCGTTATCGAAAGATTCTTCCGTGTATTTGGTCGCATAACCCACATAATCAGCGGAAATCTCAAAATTATTCCATGCCACATCAGGATGGCAGGCGTAGTTCATGATCAGCGCTCGAGGCGTTCCGTCCGCGTCTTCCAGTTTAATGATACCCACGGCATTGTCAACCGGCCCGTGGGGGATGCGTTCGGGATTGACGGCGCGGTAATGATCATCGCCCAGCCACGATTCGCGCGCGCGTCCGTCTTCGCGAAGTATCAGGCGGTTGAAACCTAATTGCGGGAAATACCTGTATCCTCCCGAAACGGTCGCTTCGAACATATTTTCCGAAGCGGTTTTCATTGCCGAAGTAATCCGCTCTTCCATAAAATCTGCAGGCCCCGACTGCGCTGAATGTGTATGCTGCGGACAAAAATATACCTCATTGAGGCGAAACTGATTTTTCAATTTCTCCGCCAGCGGGATATTCGTGTAACCTCCCAGATCTAAAGATACGAAAGCGATACGGGAATTGCCCGCTTCCATAATTAATGTTCTTACATATAGCGAATCATGCACGGGATAGCGTGGATTCGGCGGGGTGATATTCACTTTTGCCGTTCCGGCGGACAACCGGTCGGCGGCTGATGATAAGTTCGGATTTATTACCATATATCCGAAAAGCATCAGAATGGATATGTACTTCATATTTTTCATTTGTATGTTTTCTTTTAAATATATATTTTATTTCAACAATTATTGCGGCGGCGTAAGGTTTTGCACCTTCCGCCGTACGATTCTGTCTCTTACTCACTCCGTACCCAGATTGCCCTGGATGTATGTATTCTTTGCATTATTGAGAATGTTCACTTTCCCTTTGACCGTATTTTCGCTTACAATGGCGCGTGAGACATTCTCGCCGATAGATACCTGCGTCGCATCGTGCATGAAATCGCATCCGCGAATCACGACCGATCCGCCATTTGCCTGAATCGCCGCCCGACCTTCCTTGTTCCTGTCCCACTGGACGAAGATGCAGTCCGAGAATCCTACCGTTCCACGGCCTTCTATCACGGCGTTTTGATTGCAAGGCCCCCAGAAGGCGCAGTTGACAAAGCGGACATTACCTCGGTTGGCATTCGTCACCACAACCATTGTCGGGTCTGCTCCGTTCATAGCGACAAATTCGCCGTTGGTAATAAGCAGGCCGTAAGGAGCGCTTTGTTCTACGAGCACGGAATGGTGGCAGGCGTCAGCGCCGATGCCGAGGAAATTCCCGTTGCATGCACCGGTAGAGCCGGAACTTGCTCCGAACTTATATCCCGTTTTGTACCCGTAGCAGAACGTGTTAACGACGTAGTGCCAGTCGGTACGTTCGAAAATAAAAGCTTCGCCGTTTTCCTTCTGCCAGTTGAAGAGCGTGGGTTTCATGCTCCACCACGGATTCCAGTGCACGTTTTCGATCCGTCCGATGTCGTAGATTCCATCCACGAAGATGCCGCGTCGCAGCGGTTGTCCGCTGATGTTACGAATCAGCGCCCGTTCGTTTTTCGATGCGTCGATAGCATTGTAGGGATTGAGCATTTCGACGTCTAATAAAGCGGGATTTTTTCCACGCATGGCAACACCCCATGGATAGGCGTCGGGGATTTTTTCCGGATCCTGCAGCGGCCAGTACATGACGACGCCGCGTAGCGTACTGTTAGTATTCAGCGTGATGCAGGGCGCGGCGTTTTCGGCGCCGCGGCCGCCTGTAATCAGCAGCGTTGTACCGTCGTCTCCCGGTTTGGGCAGTCCGGCGTTGCGGATTCCGTTGTGCGACGGAAC
Source organism: Tannerella sp. (assembly GCA_031258835.1). Taxonomy (GTDB): domain Bacteria; phylum Bacteroidota; class Bacteroidia; order Bacteroidales; family Tannerellaceae; genus Tannerella. Next base: position 14,345 of record JAIRMH010000282.1, on the reverse strand, counting down.
CGATTCGATGCTTCCCTTTAGCGTGACGGCTTGAGGAACGTTCAAGCTACCTGCCAGCAAGTACGTGCCGCGGGGAATGTACACCGTGCCGCCTTTTGTCCCGAACGAATCCATAGCCTTTTGAAAAGCCTCGGTATCGTCCGTCTTACCGTCGCCCTTAGCTCCGAAAGCGACAACCGAAACGACGTCTACCGATTCCGGATACGGACGTATGTCTACATTTTTGTTCTGTGCAAAAGAACTGTTACAGGCAAAAAACAAACCTGAAATAACGCATGCGAAAAATTTTATCCTCTTCATAATGTTTCCTGTTTTTATTATTACTTAATCGTTTGCAGAATCAATCCGGCAATTTTAGCCGGGTCGTCCGGTTCGAGGGGATAATGGCCTCTGCCGCTATCAACGACGACGGTCATTTTGCCGGCATAGCGTTTCTTCACTTCGCCGGTTTGAGTTTTCAGGTTCGGGTCGAGACCTCCGCAGGCGTGTATCAGCGGCACTTTTGCCGAGGCCAGCGGTTTCAGGTTGTCGATGGGTTGCACTTTTGCAAGCGAAGAACGCAAAATCGGGTTTTCCCCGTAAATGCAAGCTACCTTGCCGGGATTTTCAATCGCCCATACATAGACCTCCCCTGCGGCAGCGCCCCGTCCGGCTAATACTGGCTTTGGAGAAAAACCTTTGCCGACCAGATATTCATATACAATATCCCAATGTTTAAGAATCGGCCCATCGGCATTATAGGGAACGGGGCCGACGACGATATGAAAACCTTTTGCGAGCAGTTCCAGATCCACCGCCGAGTGGCCATCCGGCCGGTCGCAACGGAAAACCCACGGATTACCTGCCGCCGCCTGTTCGGGAATATATACGGTTACAGCGCCTTCCACTCCTTCCGGCGAGAAAGAATAGCTGTCGTAATTCCCCGTAAAATAAGGCCCCCAAGTGCTAATCCAAACTTTTTCAGACGGAGCGTATTCGTATTTGACTTTTGTACTGTAAAAATTTGATTTCCTCGCTCTCTCGGGTAGAAATGCCGGTTTTTCCTGCGGTTTTTCCTTAAAACTCTGTTCGATAAAATCCGCAATGATATTCGGATTACTCAAGCTGTGAGGGTGATGCGCCGTTCCGTCTTTGACGAGTACGGAGAAACGTCCGCCGTTTGCATGATAAAGACTTTGAATGGCATACGTATTATGCAAAATCGGATCGATACTTCCACAAATATTCAGGATAGGGACGTCATTTGCGGCAAGCAGATCCATTTTCATCAGGCTCGTATGCGAAAGTCCGGGATTATCGGCGCAGATAGCCGAAACTTTGTCGGGATGCGTCGTCCCCCATGTATACGAATTCGACCCGCCGCGACTCATCCCGATAAACGCCGGTTTGGGTGACAGTCCGTATTCTTCGACAAGAAAGTTGTACCACACGTCCCAAGTCTCGTCCGGGTCGGTCGTAATATAAGCGATGTGATAGCCGCGTTTCAGCAGTTCAATTTCCGCCTGCGGAGCATGATCCCAGTAGCAACCGCGCCACGACCACGGTTTACCATCTGCTGCCTGCCTCGGTGCAACTACGATGCAGCGTCGCGTGCCTTTTTCGGGCGCCTTGACGCCGTTTCCTTCCTGCGGAGTAACCTTGACGGGCATTATTTGCAGGGTCGTTTCACTGATTACATAATCGTAACGGTCAAATCCGTGCCATTGCGGTTTTTCGCTCTGGCTCTCCTGCGCATGGCAGGGACAAAATACAAGGAACAACACTCCAAGCGCCGTCCATTTCATTAATTTAAATTTTGATTCCATATTATTTATTTTTTAATACATTATGTTTATTTGAAAATCTTCGCCATGGTTGGCGCAATGTAGAGATATGGCATGCCCCGTCTCTACATCCCTATACAAAAAACCGATATAGCCTATCATTTTATTACTCCCAATTTTTCCAGTACCCAATTTTCGAAAGCGGCGTTTTGTTCGGGGAAATGCCAGTGCGCCGTTTCGGTGTAAACTTTCAGTACTTTATCGGCGCCGATGACGTTGTATGCCGAAAACATAGTAGTAGGCGGACAAGCTGTATCGTTGAATCCCCATGTGAAATATCCGGGCGTTTTCAATCCGGGGACTTTGAGTTTGACCGACGATTTTTTAATCTCCCGTTTCAGTTTTTCCAGCGGCAGCATGGCTTCCGGGCCGTATTCGCAGTCGACGGTGATGTTGTTCAGCGGTACCTTGTCGCGAACCACGGAAATCTCAAATTCGGCTTCTTCGCCCGTCCGGTACGTCCAGTCTGCCCTGTCGGGCTTCACCGTCACGGTTTGAGTAATTTTTATGTCGGACGAAGAACTGCCGATCATAAATTCAAATTCGCCGGGTTCGATCACTCGCTTCATTTCGCGGTTTATCAGCCACAGATGTTCTTCGGGGATGACGGTCATTGTGACGGTTTTCGATTCTCCTGCTTTCAGGAAGACTTGCGAAAATCCCTTTAACGCTTTGATAGGGGTAGCTACGCTCCCGATTTTGTCGCGAACGTAAAGCTGTACGGTCTCCGTGCCGTCCGTGTTGCTTGTGTTTTGCACGTCGAGCGTAATAACGACAGGCTCTTTCACGGATGCGGTCGTCGGTGTGATGTTAAAATTGCGATATTTGAAAGTCGAATAACTCAATCCGTGCCCGAAAGCGAACAGAGGTTCTCCGGCGCCGTCAGTATAGCTCCTTGGGGAAGAAGGCTTTTTTGAATAATAGACGGGCAGCTGACCCTGATATTTCGGGATGCTTACGGTCAATTTTCCCGACGGATTATAATCGCCGAAAAGCGCCTCCACGATAGCATTGCCTCCCGCTTCGCCCGGGAACCAGGCCTCGATCATCGCCTGTGAACAGTCGACGACAGGCGCAAATATCAGCGGACGCCCGTTTAACAGGATGCTTACTACAGGCTTACCGCTTTTTGCGACAGCCTGTAACAGTTCGATGTCTTCCTGTTTGAGATTCAGGTTCTGGCGGTCTTTGCCTTCGCCTACTTCCTGATTTGTTTCTCCGAGTACGACAATGGTCGCGTCGGAACCGGCCGACGATTGCGCTATTTTTTTGTAATAGGCGGAGTTATCCGAATATTCAACCATTCTCCAGCGTACATCGACCGACGCATTTTCGTTCGTTTCCGCATAATCGAGCCGGACGGGGATTTTTTGTCCTTCGCCGAGGCGTACCCGACTGCTTTTGCCCTGACGTCTCCGGGCATCGCCCCAATTGTCTATCAACAATTCATTGTCGAGATACAGCCGGGCATAATCGTCCGACGACAGTCTAAATTCATACACTCCACCTACAGGCGCCGTGATATACCCCGAATAACGCACGGAAAAATTATCAGGATCGATTCCGGGAGCAGGGCTTAGATTGTGCCAGTCCCCCTGCAAATGTTCTTCCACAGATGTATATGCCGGTTTGCCCGACAAATCGACATTATTGAAATATGCTGCGAAAACGCCCTTTTGTGACGGTTTTTCCGCGTTGGACAATACCGTCAACGGAATGGGAGCAAACGTGTTGGATATTGGAGACTGTACATAGTCGATAAGAATATCGTTTCCGAACCGTTCTTTTAACGCTTCATAAACCGTGACGCCCCGCGCACCGCGCGGAGAATATCCTCCTATGGACGATACGTCAGCCAAAGCGCCGGCCAGCGTAATCTTCTTTATGTCTTTACTCAACGGCAACACTCCGCGGTCGTTTTTCAGCAGCACGATGGATTTGCGTCCGGCTTCCAGCGCCAGCGCCTGATGGTCTTCGTTGTGAAACACCTTGCCGACAAGCGTCTCGTCCGTATATGGATTTTCGAACAGTCCGAGTTCGAACTTAACGCGCAGGACGGCGGCTACCGCTCTGTCAAACTTGCGTTTGGGTATGGAGCCGTCTTTTGCCGCTTCGACGACCGCAGCCTGAAAAACATCGTGGTCAAAGTCATAGAATTGCATGTCGAGACCGGCATTGACGGCTTGTGTAATCGCCTCTTTGGGCGTAGCAGCCGTATAGTGAGGCTGCAACAGCCTGCGGATAGCGCCGAGGTCGGTGACAACCATCCCGTCGAAGCCCCATTCGTCGCGCAGGAGCCTGGTCAAAAGCCATTCGTCGGCAATACAGGGAATCCCGTCGATGTCGTGATAGGCTGCCATGATGCCGCGCGCATTAGCTTCCCTGACCGCTTTCTCGAAAACGTAGAGATGAGTAGAGCGGGCTTCGCGTTCGCCGATGAAGACAGGCCCCGTATTACTGCCGCTTTCGGGAATACCGTGCACTCCGAAATGTTTAGGTTCCGCCGCTACCGTATTGTTGTCTTTCAGACTGTTCCCCTGCATGCCTTTCAACAGGTTTACGGCCATGCGCGAATTGAGATAGACGTCTTCGCCGAACGTTTCTTCCGTCCGTCCCCAACGCGGGTCGCGTCCCAGGTCGAGGTTGGGCGCCAGCAGGAAATGGACGCCGTGCGCGCGCGTTTCCGTTGCAATGGCCTGTCCGATGCGATACATAAGTGTGGTATCCCAAGAACTTGCGTTCCCGATAGGGACGGGAAATGTCGTCGCCCCTGCGCCGCAATATCCGTGAAGCCCTTCTTCGATAAACAGCACGGGGATACCCAAACGGCTGTTTTCAACCGCCCGGCGTTGCAGTTCGTTCGACAGGGCAGCCGTCGCAGGATAAAAATCGTGGATAGAACCGATACACATGGAGTCGAAAAAATGCACGACCTGAGCTTCGTCGAAGGCTCCATCCGCCTTGAGGATGTTATTGGCGGAGAGCATATCGAGCTGAGCGGCTTTTTCTTCCGTCGTCATACGCGACATCAGGTCTTTGATCCGCTCTTCAACCGGTGCGGAAGCGTCCCTGTAAAGCGGCGTCGACGAATGACAACCGCACATCAGTACGCAGCATACAATAAATGATACGATATAAAAACTCTTTTTCATGATTCATATTTTTACTTGAATACTCTTATATTTGGTAACGAATGTCAGTAAAGACGGCGCATGACCTGTCTCTGAATTTTCTGTCCGGCGTATATTGTCCAATATAAATGCAATCGTTTTTTCCTCGCCGGGAGCCAGTTCGTAATGATGTACTTCGCCGGTCTGCACGCCGTCCGCATACAGATACACCTTGCCGGTATCCATTATGTTACCCGTATTTTTCACTTTGACGACCGCCCGTTTTTTACCGTACACCAGATCGTCTTCTATTCCCGAATACGACAGGACGAAATCGGCGGCATACGCTTTCCTGTAGTCGATCGTTCCGGTCAATCCTTCCGAATCGTCACGAAAGCCCGTGTTGTCCTTTATCCTGTCTCCGGCACGATATGAAGGACTTTTCCCGCCCGTGTGAATCTTGAACTCGCCGGGTTCGACCACGCGGTCCATCTTGTCGTTCAACAGCGAAAGTTGATAGGGCGTCAATACAAAACTAACGGTTTTCGTTTCCTGTGGAGCAAGGGTGATACGCTCAAAATCTTTCAACTCCATTACGCGCGTCTTGACGCTCGCATACATATCCGTAACATAAAGTTGGACGACTTCGTCGCCGGTTGTTTCGCCCGTGTTGGTTACGTCCGACCGGACGTGAACCGTTCCGTCGTCATTGATTTGCGTTTGCAGGTTCGAGTATTTGAAGCTGGTATAACTCTGTCCGTAGCCGAAAGGATAGAGGGGATAAAACTCCATGTCGGAATATTCATAACGCCGTCCTGAGGTTTTGAAATTATAATAGTTGGGCGCTTGCCCCACATGGCGCGGGAAAGTCATCGGCAGGCGTCCGGCAGGATTGTAGTCGCCGAAAAGCACATCGGCGGCGGCAAATCCGCCTTCCTGCCCGGGAAGCCAGTTTACCATAATCGCCCGGCAGTGTTCCGCCGCGTAGGAGAGGTTATACGGACGTCCGGCTTGCAGAATTACAACGACAGGCTTACCTGTTTCGCAGACTGTTTCCAGTAATTCCTGCTGATGGCCGGGGAGTTCGAGCGTGGCGTAATCGTGGTTTTCGCCCGACGTCTGACGTATTCCCCTTTTTCCGGCGCTATTCGAATAATCGCCCAAAACTATTACGACAACATCCGACAGCATTGCCGCTTTCCTTGCATTTTCGGGATTAAAACTTTCGTCGCCGTTAAATTCGCATCCTTTTTCATATATCACTTTCGTTTCTTTATCGACTGTTTCTCTTATGCCCGTCAGCACCGATTTCAGTTGTCCGTCCTGCAATTTCGGACTATAGTCGCCGGGCTGTAAATCGTCGGCTCCGGGGCCTATTACGGCGATGGTCTTCACCGATTTAGACAATGGCAGGAGGCGGTTTTTATTTTCCAGTAACACGATTGATTCGCACGCCGACCGTCGGGCTAACGCCTTATGTTCCTCCGATTGCCATCCGGGATAAGACCTGTTCCAGTCCAGCGGTTTTGAGGGATTGTTTTCAAAGAGACCTTTTGCGAACATGACGCGCAGCATCGTGCGGCATACGTTATCGAGGCTTTCCATGTCGATACCCCCATTATTGGCTGCCGCAATGACATCCTTATTATTATAGGTATCGCCGCAGTTGGTGGCGATTCCGGCCGCCAGAGACTGATTGGCCGCCTCTACAAAATCGACCGCCGTGTAGTGTTTGCGGGCTGTCAGGTTACCAAGTGCGCCACAATCGCTGACGATAAAGCCGTCGAATCCCCATTCTTCGCGCAGGATGCCTTGCAAAAGCTCGGTACTCTTAGCCACGGGTACGCCCAGATAGTCGGAATAGGCCATCATCAGCGATTGACAGCCGTATTCTCGAATTACGTGACGGAAGGGAACCAGATGTATCTCACGTATTTCGCGCTCCGAAAGTCCTATGTCGTGCGAATCACGGCCACCCAGCGGCGCACCGTGTACGGCAAAATGTTTTGGAGTAGTTATAAGTCCTCTGGATTGATACCCCCTGATCCATGCGCCACCGATTTGCGAAACCAGCACAGGATCTTCGCCGAACGTTTCTTCGCATCGTCCCCAGCGGGGATCCTGCGCTACGTCCAGCACCGGCGACCAGGCCTGTATTGCTCCGGCGGCGACGGTCTCGTCACCGACAATCTCACCGACCTGTTCAACTAATTTTTTGTTCCATGTCGCCCCCATTGCAATTGCCTGCGGGAAAACGGTCGCCCCGCTGCCATACGAAAAGCCATGGACAGCTTCCACCTTTTTCATATCCGGCACCCCCAGATGCGGAATGCCGGGGATTCCCCAGCCTTCGCGTATCAGTTCCATCTTGTCGTTAGGCGTCATCGCCGCAAGCAGCGTCTCAACCCGTTCCGCAACAGGCAAAGCGACATTCAGCCACGGCTTATCGACAATCTGGGCTGCCGCCGGCGTTGGTGCGTTATCCTCCTCATAAATGAAAGCAATCTCCGCAACGGAAACAGGCTTCCTCAGTATATTACCTTTGAAAACAAGCCGCACATGCGCCCCGTATTTCGGAGGAAATGTCAGGCTGAACCTTTGATTGCCTTTGACTTCATACTTCACCGCATCGCCCGGATTCATCGGGTCGTAGGTAACGAATACGCTTACGGATTTCAGTAAATCATCTCTCGAAAAACCTTTGGCTTCCAACTGAATTTCTTTGATGTTGCCGGGCGTCTGCAAGGTAAACATCAAAAACTGTTCGCTTTGCAATTCACTGACGCCAAGTTCCCACGTTGTCGCACCATTGTCGTCCAGCAAATGAACACTCCGAGCCGCGTTTACAGAAGCTGATACGGCCGTTACTCCTTTTTTCTGGGCAAAAGCAATACTGCTTAAAGATGCGAATAAAATCGCGATAATGACATTTTTCTGTTTCATCTGTACATAGAATTTTTAAAGTTAATAGCGAATAAAATGATGAGCGTATAATAAGTCTTATATTATACAATATATTATTTGTGCAAATAAAACACGAACATATTAAAGAAGCGCTTAAAAAAACGCTTAATATGAAGATAGTGGCAATATTTTTTTTGTTATAGTTTTTTTAAGCGTTTTTTTAAGCGTCCAAAAATCGCAGGAGTGTTGACAAAAATCCTAAAACCTGCCTCTCCCCCTCTCCATAAAAATGATCTCCGGAGAGGGGCAAAGAGGAGGCTCAACATGAATCTATGAGAAATTTATCTTTTACAAGGCTACTATCTCTCATCGTCTACGGAACGATCACTTTTGCAATCGGCGAGTAGTTGTATTTCCGGTTCGCATCGTCTACGGCAGCTCCCATACGAATATAATATGTGTAACCTGATTTCAGGGGTATCGGCCCTACGGTATAGACGCCGCTCGTGTCGCCGTCGCCCACTTCATTCGCCCAACTCCTGTTGATATTGATTCGTACATTATTATTATATTCCGAGATGTTGATGTAATTCGATTCTCCGCAGAAAGTGGTAAGACTGACAAATGGCATGATTCGATACAGATTGGGAAGACCTTCACGGATCGGAGCTTTCAAACGGCAACTCATGGTCAATTGGGTACCGTCCAACTTATAATCGAAATCAATGATTTGCAGATACGGGGTCACCGTAAACTCCTGCTCGGTCGATTTATCCAGTTTTACGTTCTTAATCGTATCGCAAGGCCAGAAAGGACCGCCGTAAGCAAGCATATCGTACGTGCCGGAAAAAAGTTTTGAATTATTATATGTACCGTCTTGTTTAACCGGTATTGATTGATAATTTACTACCTCTTCCGTCCAACTTCTTTCCCAAATACGAATAGACCAGTCATTTTGGGACGCCAATAAATTTTCCCCTGTGTAGGAATCAATCACACGCCCATGAAAACGTGCATCCGGCGCATCCCAATTATCGACACTCATACATGAAGCCAGGCTCAACAAGGTGGCTGTCATCGTTAAATAAAACATTTTTTTCATCTTTATTCATAATTATTAAGTTTATAAATTTACCGAAGCGGATTCCTGGGCAGAAGATTCGGATTCTTGTTAATTTCACCATTTGGAATACCTTCATAATAACAATTCTTATTAGCCGTCCATGACTGGTTCCACCTTTCCCGCTCGTCCAGATAAATATATTTACCTTCGTCGAGCACGTAATAGCACATCAATACTCTCGGGATCCAATTGTTCAACACGCGATCGGCCACCCTCCAACGGCGTATGTCCCACCAGCGCTGATTTTCAAAAGCAAGTTCACGATAACGTTCGTCGCGGATAAACTGCAGATTTGCGTCGATCGGATAACCGTAAATATGGCTCAAGTCCGACAGATCGTCGACCGGACGTGTCACGTTGCAACCTGCCCGTTCGCGGATCTTTTCGATATAATCGAAAGCCTCTTCTTTCCTCCCTAACTCATAGCAGGCTTCCGCCTGATTCAGGTATATTTCGCCCAAACGAAATACAATCCACGCCTGACCGCTCATATACAGGCCACATTCATTGGTCGGCTGATCCGGATTGATGTATTTGCGGATATAGGCGCCACCGATCGGATTGTTTTCGCCTCCCCAGCTTTCGAACAAGCCGTGATCGCCATTGATGCGAACGGTCGTACCGTTATAATCATAAGTATCGCCGCGCTGATAACCTAAAATACGATTTTCATTGGTATTGGCAGGCGCGGTCGTTTCGCCGTTTCCGGCTTCGGAAGCCGGCCATGGGAAGGTCTTATACAGGCCGCGTTGAATACTGAACGCATGTCCGCGAAGTTCGTCTCCGTCGAAATACATGCAACCTCTCATGCGGGGTTCCATATCCATCTTTATATCTTCGCGCCTGTCAAAACGAACCGGCTTGCCTTCTGCGTCCGTAATATCGGGGAAATCATACAGCCTCATCAAGTCTAAAGAAGGATAACTTTGCGCACCTACATCCCTCGACATGTCCGGCTGGGGACACATCATGGCATCGTAGCTATGCCTCAAATATGTATCGTTCGGGGCATTCTTATCAAATTCCTTAACAAAAATATTCTCCGGGGAAGATGTATCCAGAAATAAATTAGCAAAGTTCAGCGCCTTATCGGGATAATTCTTCGTGTAGAGGGAATATTTGCCTGAATTTTCGATGATTTTACCGGCCTCGTATGAATACTGGAAAAATTCGTTTGCTTTCGAAGGATCTATGCCTGCGAAGCCTTGTTGCGCGGCTAACTGATCCGCCTCGAATCCCAAGTAATGGGTGTATTTGGCAATTGTGCCGGCGTAGAGCATGGTGCGCGACATCAGTGCGGCGGCTACATACTTGTTGGCACGCCCCGATTCGCTGGTTTCCGACATGTTGTCAATGGCAAATTGCAAGTCGTCATGAATAAATTTCCATGTGTCATACTCTTTCGCACGCGGCACTTGCAATATTTCCGGATCGTCGAGTGGATTTTGCACGTCTGCAATGAGTGGCACGCCGCCGTAGCGTTTTGCCAGGCCGAAATAAAGAAAGGCGCGGAGGAAATACGCTTCGCCCAACAGGGAATTATAAGTGGATTCGACAAATTCATCCTTATAATTGGGGAAATTGTTTATAAAAAGGTTGACATCGCGGATTCTGTCGTATGGCCAATAACCGAAACCATTGTTGTTCACCTTGATCCATGTGTTTATAAATTCGCCGGACATGTTCCCCAGAGAGAATTTTCCAGCCTCCCAATAATTTCCCACACGATAGCCGTTGTTAGCGTAATAGTTGAAATCTTCTATCGGAAGATACATATACAGTCTCGTAAAGTACTTTTTAACGCCGAACTCGTTACCGAACAATTCTCGCTCGCCCAACATACCTTTCGGTTCCAAAGATAAGTCATAACAGGAAGTGGCACATACGCCAAGCAGGATTATCATCCATATATATTTGATTTTCATGATAATAAGTATTTAAAATTTAACACTTGCGCCCATCGTAAACGTTCTGTTGATAGGATAATTATAAAAGTCGACATAATTGCTCGAAGCGCCGCCGGAAGACCCCGGACGTTCAGGATCGACTTCATGCAGACCCGTAAATGTCAAAAGGTTGTACCCGCTCAAATAGATTCTCAAATTTTTGACGCCTAATCTGTTCACTAACTTTTTAGGCAAAGTATAACCTAATTCCAGCGTTTTCAGACGTACATAGGAGGCATCTTGAACGTTATTAGAACCTGTACGGCGACCGTCATGCCCCGTTACGGGATAGAACCCTTCCACCCATTTGGTGTCGGGATGGAAATAGTCGGCATTCGAATCTTCCGGGCGCCACCTGTCCATGAACCACGTCAAGGTGTTTTGCCCGCCGAAAGCCAACGCTTCCGTCAACACTTCGGCATATTGCACATAGACGCCGTATGCTCCTTGGAAGTTCATCGTCAGGTCAAAATTATTCCATGATCCTCCCGTCGAAATACCGTAGTTGAAAACGGGAAGTCCGTAATTTGCAATAGGGTGGTCGTCGCTCCCGTTCACTACGCCATCTTCGTTCCAGTCTACGTTCCACCAGTCGCCGGGCACAGCGCCCTGACCTTGCGGAAGATAGAAATTACGAATATCGTCGTAATTGGTAAACATACCACCGGATTCATTGCCCCACCAAATTTGCGTATACCGTCCGCTGGATCTGTTTCTCCAGTGGTCATACGAATTGCTGGCAGGCGTTTCGAGCCAGTACGTACGCATCTGCTTGGTAGCCGATATTTGCGGTTTCACGTAATAGTTGACGTTACCGATTTTATTCTGGTGCTCAAGTGATATTTCCCATCCGAAACTGCGATCGCTGTTCAGATTCTCCTGCGGCAACGAAGCGCCGACGGTACCCGGAATCACCGCGCTACTGGTGGCAAGCAATCCCGAACGGTCGCGTTTGTAGAGTTCCAATGTCCCGCCCAATAACCCTTTCCAAAGCTGGAAATCCAAGCCTGCATTGTACATTTCGATGGTATACCACGTTAATTTCGGATTAGGAATGCCGGGAGGATTCACTCCGCCGTTCAATACATTATTAAAATACCACCCTACATTATTATTTAAATTGAATCCGACGTAGGTAGAAGGATAGTTGCTTGCCGAACTGTCATCCCCCATTTTACCGTATGAAGCTCGTAACTTCAAATTCGTCAGATAATCAATTTTGTCTTTGAGGAAAGATTCTTCACTGATGCGCCAGCCTGCCGAAACAGACGGGAAGAATCCCCAGCGGCTACCTTCCGGGAACCTGGACGAACCGTCATAGCGGAACTGAAAATCTGCCATATATTTGCCGGAAAAATCATAACCCAGTTTCCCGACAACAGATTGATTCAATCTGTCGCCTACGCCTCCACCCGAAGCTCTTTGATTTTGATCTTCGCCGGCAAACAAATATTCGCTGTTCACCATCAGTTCGCGAAAAGCGCTAAAACTGTCCCATGTAGAATAAGTTTCTTCAAAAAGCAACAAACCATTCACGTTATGAACGCCGAATGTGTTTTTGTAGTCCAATCCCAACTGCATAGTCGTCGCGTAATCAAAATTCACACTGCGGGTAACGCTGGCAGGCACATTCTTTTCAGACGCCAGATAAGTATCCGTATTCGGATTGTAAGTATACAAATTGTAAGTACTACGGTAATTTGTATTGTCCGGCAGCGTGAAGCTGTAATCGTAAAGCGCTTTTGCCGATAAACCTTTAATGCCGGGTATATCGTAGGTTAGCGTCAGTGCGCCGTTGAGACGACGCTGTTTGTTTAATTCATATCCCACATAATCGGCATCGGTTTCGGCCACCATATTATGTCCGTCGTAGAGGACATTCTGGTCGCCATTCAGATACAACGGATTATTGTTTGCGTAGATCGACGCATCCGGACGAAGCAACCAGGTACTCTTATAAGTTGTCCAACCCGTTCCGTTCGGTTTGTGCGTACTCGTCAAGATAGCGCCCAGCGAAATCTTTGCCTTCAGGCGGTTCGTTATTTGCGCATCCACATTTGTTCGCAGGTTCCAGCGGTCGGAATACAAATCGCCGCTTTTATAGGATCCTTCCTGTTTCCCGTAACCAAGGTTGAAGAAATAACGCAATCTCTCCGTACCGCCATTTACGGTAAGGTTATGCTGCTGTTGCGGCGTAGTTTTCCTGAACACGGCATTCATCCAGTCGGAAGACTGCTTTTGACCGGTCAGATAAGGCTCAAACTGGTCTTGCGGATAAATAGGATTACGACGATTCAGATAGTTGCCGCCGAAATCTTGCCAGTTCTGCTCATTTCTCAAAGTCATATATTCCGTAGCGCTTATACCTTCCGGAACATACAGAAATTGCTGGAAGGTGTAATTACCCGTATAGGTAATATCCACTTTCCCTCCTTGGGCTTCGCCCGACTTGGTTGTCACCAGCACAACGCCGTTGGCCGCACGCAGGCCATAAATAGCGGCCGATCCGTCTTTCAAGACGGAGAACTGGTCAATTTCTTCCGGATCCATACGATAGAAATAATCCTTGCTGCGAGGAATACCGTCGATCACAAACAGAGGCTCCCCCATCCCTCGGATATCTATTTGCGTATCGTAGGCGCCAGGCTCACTACTCTTTTGAGTAATACGGACACCCGGAAGTTTGCCTGTTAACATGTTCACAACACTTTCATTCTTGGTTGCAATGATTTCCTGACTCCTGATGGACGAAATAGCGCCTGTCAATGTCGCTTTCCGCTGCGTACCGTAACCGACCACGACGACCTCTTCCAAACTTGTCTCACTTACAACCATTTTAATACTCAGCGTGGAAGAAGTTCCCACTCTGATACTTTGAGTCTCATATCCTACATAGGATACTTGTAATACCGCATTTTCAGGCACATCAATGGAAAAATTACCGTCTGCATCCGTAACAGTTCCACGAGATGTCCCAACCACAAAAATTGACGCGCCGATGATCACTTCACTGTTTTCATCCGTCACGACGCCGGTCACCTTCCTGGTTTGAGCATAGCCCGGCACTATAAATGCAAAGCAGGCAAACCATGTCGACAAAACAACTAAAACAAATTTCATTCGTACCATTTGTTTTTCATTAAATTACTAAGGTTTCACGCTTCTTTATTATTTCACTGATAAATAAGATACAACAAGAAGCATTAAAATTGTACTTATTTACATACTATATTTTATTGTATAAAAATTATATTTTATGGTTTGAAGCTCCATTACCAAAGTCGGAGGTTCACGTGCAGGCACATAAAATTCAACCGGATGTGCACGACGTTTCACTGTCGGTGCACATCCGGTACCATCATTCGAAATATCATCCGAAATCGAATTGCCTATATATTTGAATGTAATATGCTGATAATGAGCGAATTTATGGGGGGGG
>JAIRMH010000273.1 GCA_031258835.1 Tannerella sp. | reverse complement strand
TTGATCGCCGAAGCCGTAAGCCACGGAGAAGCTGCTGTGGTAGCCATCGAAAAGGCCGCATCGAAAGTAACGAAAAACAAAGCCGAATTTGATCGACTTAAAAACGATATGTATTGCTATCGCGTCTTTGCCTCCTATTTTGCAGAAAAAGTGAAAGCTGCAATGGAGATACTGCAATATGCCCACACCGACGATGTCCGTTATTTGGAAAATGCCATTCCCTTGATGGGTAAAAGTTTGGATTATTATCGTGAACTGGTACACCTGACAAAAGACAGTTATTTGTATGCAAATAGTATGCAAACCGGACAACGGCGCATCCCCATAGGAAGCGATGGCGCAAAAAACAAAACATGGGAAGAACTGCTGCCGCTCTACGAGGAGGAATTTTCTAATTTCCAAAAGAATGTCGATTTCCTGAAAAAATATGAAAGTGCTGCTCACCCGCAACCGAAATTATTGCAACCGGCAAATGTGAAAATAGAAGGCGATTCTGTCGTTCAAAACACACTGTCTAAAGGCGAAAAAGTCTTTTCAGACGAAAATTACGTGATCGGCGATTTTTCGGAGGAATTGAAAAATCTAAGACCACTTCGTTTCCCCTTAAGTACACAGCTCCGAGACGGGACGAGGCTTACGTTTGAAACATCAAAACCCGTTCAACTCTTGGTTGGCTATCTCAATTCAGAACGTAGGGAATTTGCCAATGCGCCGACGTTAGAAACCGATGCCAGTGCCAATCAATACGGACAGGCAGATGCGAAAATTGTGAATGCGTTGGAAATTCCCAAACGTGGCTCCGTGAACATCCATAGCTATGCCTTCCCCTCGGGAAAACATACGCTGAATCTTGGGAGAGGAGGCCTGGTGGTGTTGGGTTTCATCGACGCCGATCAGAAAATCAGGCCGCACAATGCCGGTATTGGTGGTGCGGATATAGGAAATAAAGCAGATTGGTTATTTTATTGAGAAATGAAAAAGATAATAGGAGTAGTGTTGTGTGTGTTCGCTTGTTCCCCATTGTCGCAGGCGCAAAAAAATGTACCTCAAGAAGTGATGCAGGAGATTTACGAACAAACGAAAACACCCTATAAATACGGTTTAGTGATAGCTCCTACGGACAATCATCATAAAACGGATTGCCCGACGGTATTTCGTAAAAACGGAAAATGGTATATGTCCTACCTTGTCTATGACGGAAAATCCGGCAAAGACGGACGGGGTTACGAAACATGGTTGGCGGAAAGTTCTGATTTGCTCCAGTGGAATACTTTAGGACGGATCCTTTCTTTTCCGAAGGAAGGAAGTGGGCGTTGGGACGAAAACCAACGTGCCGGCTACATTGCCTTGATTGATCACCAATGGGGGGGGAGCTACGAACCCCAATCTTACGACGGCAAATACTGGCTTTCTTATTTTGGAGGAATCGGACGTGGCTACGAACAAGGTCGTCTTGAGGAGGGCATCGCTTTTACAGACAAGGACATCACCCAAGCCCATGAATGGCAAACGTTCGATAGGCCCGTCCTGTCTCCATTGGATAAGGATAAGGGCTGGTGGGAAAATATCACCCAATATAAGTCGTCCATCATCTGGGATAGAAAAAAAACATTAGGTTACCCTTTTGTGCTTTATTACAATGCCGGTGGCGTAAACCCTGCCAACAATGTCAAAGCCGAACGCATCGGCATTGCCCTTTCCGACGATATGCTACATTGGACACGCTACAAAGGCAATCCGGTAGTAAATCACGAAGAAGGCATTACCGGAGACGGTGTCATCCAACAAATCGGCGATGTGTATGTGATGTTTTATTTCGGCGCATTCTGGAAAAACAGGCCTTACAAAGCATTCAATACCTTTGCTTGCTCCTACGATTTGGTTCACTGGACGGATTGGACGGGTGATGACTTGATCTTTCCGACGGAAAAATACGATAACTTGTTTGCCCATAAATCCTATGTCGTAAAATGGAATGGCGTTGTCTATCATTTCTATTGTGCTGTAAATGAAGATGATCAACGAGGAATTGCTGTTGCAACATCCAAAGATTTCGGAAAAAGTTTAGTCCGTTTTCCCAAACCAGACAAAGAAACGTTTCGGAACGAGATCTCCCTGAACAATGGATGGAAAACCGTTGCGGGCGATACCGGAAAAGAGCCTTACCCCGGTTTTGAATCCGTCTGTTACAACGACTCTGCATGGGAAACCGTCAATGTCCCGCACAATTGGGATAAGTACGAAGGTGCACGCCGTCTGAAACACGGGAATCGCCACGGAACAGCATGGTATCGCAAAATGTTTTGGGCAGAAAATCTGGGTACAGAAAAACGATACTTCTTGTTTTTCGAGGGTGTCGGTTCGTATGCCACGGTTTATTTAAACGGGCAAATGGTCGGCTATCATGCTGGTGGACGCACCTCTTTTACCCTCGATGTTACGGATAAAATTGCTCTTGATGGTTATAATGTACTGGCAATCAAGGCAGAACATCCAGCAATGATCGCCGATTTGCCCTGGGTTTGCGGCGGATGCTCATCGGAATGGGGTTTTTCAGAAGGCTCTCAGCCAATGGGTATTTTTCGCCCGGTAACACTGATCGTGTCCAATGACGTTCGCGTAGAGCCCTTTGGTGTTCACGCTTGGAATGCTACGCCTGTCTTTCAAGGAAAAGATACTCTCTTCACTTTGAATGTTCATACCGAAATAAAAAATTACAGCAGAAAAGAGCGGCGGTTGGAAATCATCCAGAAATTAACGGATAAAAATGGCCGACAGATCGAACGCATTACTGATAGGATTCTATTGAAACCCAATGAAACGCGAAAAGTTCAACAGCAAAGTCAACATCTCGCCAATTTGCTTTTGTGGGATACAGAAAATCCATATCTCTATAAATTGATTACCATGATTAAGGAAAACGGTCAAGTAATCGATCAAGAAACCACGTCCTATGGGTTTCGTTGGATTTCCTGGCCTCGATTGCGGGACAACGGCGATAATCGTTTTTATCTGAACGGGAAACCCGTCTTTATCAACGGAGTTTGCGAATACGAACATCTTTTGGGGAGTAGCCACGCATTTGCCGAAGAACAAATTCTTTCGCGCGTGAATCAGATAAAGGCGGCCGGTTTCAATGCTTTCCGCGACGCCCACCAACCGCATAATTTGCTGTATCAGCAACAATGGAATCGGTCGGGCATATTGTTTTGGACACAATTCTCGGCACATATTTGGTACGATACGCCCGATTTTCGCGCCAATTTCAAAAAAAATCTGCGGGAATGGGTGAGAGAGCGTCGTTCCTGCCCCTCTGTCATCCTTTGGGGGTTACAAAACGAAAGCGTATTACCCGAAGAATTTGCCCGAGAATGTACAGAAATTATCCGTGAAATGGATCCGACTTCGCCCACGCAACGCTTAGTAACTACTTGCAACGGAGGATCTGGAACCGATTGGAATGTGATTCAGAATTGGTCGGGCACTTACGGCGGAAATACAGCGAACTATGCTGGTGAACTCAAACGTTCGGAACAATTACTAAACGGCGAATATGGTGCATGGCGCAGCATTGATTTACATACCGATGCCGCCGATGGAAAAATGACAGGCGCTCATACAGAAACCTACATGTGTAACCTCTTGGAACAAAAAATTCGCTTGGCCGAGCAAGCCAAAGACAGTGTTTGCGGCCAATTTCAATGGATTTACTCTTCCCATGATAATCCCGGAAGAATACAAAACGAAGAAGGTGTCCGTAATATTGATCGTATTGGCCCTTTCAATTATAAAGGATTGGTAACTCCTTGGGAAGAACCTTTAGACGCCTATCATATGTATCGTGCGAATTACACTTCCGCCCAGATTTCGCCTATGGTTTATCTTGTTTCCCACACTTGGAACAGCCGGTGGGTAGAGCCTGGAGTGAAAGACAACATTGTCATCTACTCTAATTGCGATGAGGTAGAATTGTTTAACGACGTAAAATCTGTTTCCTTAGGTAAACGCACACGAAATGGTATTGGAACGCATTTTCAGTGGGACCATGCAACGATTCGTTACAATGTTCTCTACGCCGTTGGTTATGTGAAAGAGAAAGCTGTGGCAGAAGATTACATTGTTTTGAACCATCTTCCCCAATCGCCGAATTTCAACCGATTGTACAAGGAAATTGCCAATGCAACCGCTCCCGCCGAAGGTTATCATTATATTTACCGTCTCAACTGTGGCGGAAAAGACTATATGGATGAAAACGGAAATGTATGGTTTGCCGACAATAAAAAGCAAATAGGCAACTATTACGGTTCACTTTCTTGGGCTGATACATGGGATTATTTGCCCGCTTGTTTGGCATCTCAACGACAAACGCAAGATCCTATCGTAGGAACACGTGATTGGAAATTGTTCCAAACCTTCCGCTACGGACGCAATCAATTAAAATTTCAATTTCCATTGCCCGATGGAGAATATTTAGTAGATTTGTATTTTATTGAGCCATGGTGGGGAACAGGTGGCGGTATGAATTGCGAGGGCTTTCGTGTTTTCGATGTAGCCGTATCCGGTGATACGGTGGTGAGGGGTTTGGATATTTGGAGAGAAGTCGGGCATGATCGCTTGTTGAAGAAAAGTGTTAAAGGTTTTTCCTGGGACGGATTATTGGAAGTTTCTTTTCCACAGGTAGCTGCAGGGCAGGCGATTATTTCTGCTATCGCTGTCGCTTCTAAAAAAGCAGACATCGTAGCAGCACCTCCATCGCCGATTTTTGTTCCTCAAACGAATGTGCCGGAAGAAGTCGAAACACAACCGGCAATTGCATACGCAGACGCTTTTATCGCAGAGAGCTCTGTTTCATGGGAAATAGCCCCTGGATTAGCTGGAGTATACGCCTTACGTTTCAAGTACATGAATCTAAGTAAAGTATCGGCGAATGTGCGGATCAAAATACTTTCGTCCGACAATCGGATCATGCGCGAAGATACGATCCTGTTTCCGCCCACTCCTGGCAAATGGCGCATTCTCAATACCACTACGGGCGCTCACATCAACGCAGGACGCTATAAAGTGATTCTCGAATATGAAAAGATAAAGGAGTTAAAATTTGACAATTTGGAAGTACAATGATTTAAATAATAGTAAAGACGGGTCTTGACCCATCATCCTCTAAACAATGAAGAAAATAATATACATAGTTCTTTTCGGATGTTCTGCATTTGCCACCTTTGCATTTGCCCGAAATGATACACCTGATTGGGAAAACCAGTCGGTACTGGAAATCAATCGCGAACCTGCCCGTGCCGATTTCATCCCTTTTGCCGAAACGGAACAAACATTGTCTGGGAACCGTGAACGTTCACCCTGGTTCTTATCGCTAAACGGCAACTGGAAATTTCATTGGACGTCGCGCCCGGAAGAACGGCCCATTGATTTCTGTAAAGCAGATTTTAACGACGCTTCTTGGAAAACGATTCCAGTTCCGTCCAATTGGGAGATGCAAGGTTACGGAACGCCTATCTATGTTAGTGCTGGTTATCCGTTTCGTATAGATCCGCCCC
This sequence comes from Tannerella sp., assembly GCA_031258835.1. Lineage (GTDB taxonomy): Bacteria > Bacteroidota > Bacteroidia > Bacteroidales > Tannerellaceae > Tannerella. Next base: position 4,300 of record JAIRMH010000273.1, on the reverse strand, counting down.
GCGTAACTTCCGAACCATCTCCAAATTATACATCTTTCAACGAGCGAAATCCGGTTGGCTCTTACCGCCATGCGTTCAAACTTCCTCAATCGTGGAAAGATCGCCAGATATTTATCCATTTTGCTGGTGTACAGAGCGCTTTTTATCTCTGGATAAACGGTGAAAAAGTAGGATACAGTCAGGGAAGTATGGAGCCATCCGAATTTGATATTACGGAATACGCCCGGGAAGGTGAAAATCAATTAGCGGTTGAAGTCTATCGCTGGTGCGACGGAAGTTACCTTGAAGACCAAGATATGTGGCGTACAAGTGGTATTCACCGCGAAGTTTTCCTGTATTCTACCGCCTCCACGCGGATTTCAGATTTTGCCGTGCGAACCTTGTTGGACGATAGTTATACTAATGCCAGACTACAAATCGATGTGGAATTAAGATCCTATCGGGCAGATCATTTGGAAGGCTGGAAAATCGAAGCGCAACTATATGACACCCACAATGTGCCCACATTCAATAATGTATTGGTTCAGGATGCCCTACCCGTATTAAACTCAGATTATAAAGCCACTATCCTGAATGATCGCACGCCGCAACGAGGTATGCCCAAATTTGCATGGTTTGAAACCCAAGTGGAAAATCCTTTGAAATGGACGGCGGAGACACCCCATTTATATACGCTCGTATTGAATTTGAAAGATAACAAAGACAACTTGATCGAAAGCGTAGGCTGTAAAGTAGGGTTTCGGAGCATCGAAATCAAAAACGGGCAACTGCTCGTCAATGGGCAACCTGTGCGTTTGCGGGGAGTGAACAGACATGAACATGATCCCGCTACCGGACGAAGCATTTCTTACGAACGAATGGTACAGGATATTATCCTGATAAAACAAGCCAATATCAATGCCGTACGTACTTCACATTATCCGAACCATACGCAATGGTATGACTTATGCGATCAATATGGACTTTATGTTATGGATGAAGCCAATATTGAAGAACACGGATTGCGCGGGAAATTAGCTAATGATCCTACATGGCTGTCGGCATTCCTCGATCGCGCCATTCGAATGGTGGAAAGAGATAAGAATCATCCATCTATTATTGCATGGTCGATGGGAAACGAATCGGGCTACGGCCCAAATTTTGCCGCTGTATCTGCTTGGCTCAAAGCCTTCGATCCAACACGTTTTGTTCATTACGAAGGTGCCCAAGATTTTTCACAAGACCCTATGACAGTAGATGTCATCAGTCGTTTCTATCCGCGCACACAGGACGAATATCTCAATCCGAATATTTCAGAGGGCACCAATCGTGAACGAGCCGAAAATCTTCGCTGGGAACGTTTATCGAATATTTCCAAAAACCAGACAGATCATCGTCCGATACTGATTTCGGAATATGCACACGCCATGGGCAATGCCGTTGGGAATTTGAAAGAATATTGGGACGAAATCTACTCTAATCCGCGCATGTTAGGTGGTTTTATCTGGGACTGGGTAGATCAGGGCTTATATAAAACCACGGAAGATGTTTGCTATTTGGCCTACGGTGGCGATTTTGGTGATAAACCAAATCTCAAAACCTTTTGTTTCAATGGAATCGTATTTGCCGATCGGCAAATGACACCCAAGTACCACCAAGTAAAAAAAATCTATCAACCCATGCGTATCGGAAAACCGGTTTTTGAGAACCAGGGTGTTTTTAGTTTCACGATAACCAATCATCATCATTTTACTAATTTAAACCAATATGATATAGGTTGGGAATTAGTAGAAAATGGAAAAACGATCAGGACCGGAAGAATTGAATATTTAGATGTAGCTCCAGGAGAAACAGGGGACTTCTCTATTGTTTTGAAAAAGTTCAACCCTTCCAGGAAACGGGAATACTTTCTCAACATGTGTTTTTATTTAAAAGGAAAGACGCTTTGGGCAGAAAAAGGATTCTGTGTTGGACAAGAACAGATCGCATTGAAAATGGAATATTTCCCGATTGATACAAAAGAGGGTACCGTTGCATTGAAACGTATTTCCAAGTCCGGGGAAGAAATCGAAATAATGGGAAGCCATTTCTCGGTTCTTTTCGACCGCAAAGAAGGCCGTTTAACCTCTCTCAAACACAATCGTAGAGAGATGTTGATTTCACCGCCGATTTTTCAAGGATATCGCGCACCGACCGACAATGACACCGGTTTTGGCAATTGGCTGGCCAAAGATTGGAAAGAGCACGGATTAGACCATTTAATCAGGGAAGCGGTTTCTTTGAAAATCATCGAAGAGAATGTGAATAAAATAAAAATTAAAACCGTTTCCGAAAATCGAGCAAAGAAAGGGCAAATCATCCATGAATGTATTTGGACCATTTACGGAGACGGGAATATTGATATGGATAATCGTTTCATTCCCAAAGGAGAACTTCCTGAATTGCCGCGCTTGGGTATTGTCATGACCCTTTCCGGTGATTTGGAACAAATGCGATGGTATGGTCATGGACCGCATGAAAACTATATCGACCGCAAAGATGCTTGTCCGGTAGGCGTTTATCAAAGTACGGTTACTGAACAATATGTTCCTTATCCGCACCCGCAGGAAACGGGAAATAAAGAAGGAATTCGTTGGTTGACACTTAGCGATAGACAGGGGAAAGGGCTGTCCTTTACTTGTTTGTCCGGAACGATGTCCGGTTCAGTGTTGCGTTTCACTGTCGACGATCTGGACGCAGCCACACATGCTTATCAACTCCATCCCCGCAAGGAGATAATCCTCTCTTTGGACGCGATTATGCTGGGTTTAGGCAACAGTAGTTGTGGGCCGGGTGTTTTGAAAAAATATGCCATTGAGAAAAACACACATTCGTTAAAAATAAGGATAACTTATTTGAACGGAAGAGTAGCAGTCCAACCCAAGTAAATTTTTATAACCAGTGAAGGGAGAAAAAGAAGCTATTGGACGGGGAAAGTGGAGGATATCTCGAAAAGAGAAAGCCTTGAAGAAGTTATGCTTGCGTCGGAAACCTTTTAGCGTTGCTTGGAAACTTTTCTGCTCTGCTCAGAAATCTTTTATTTTGAAGACCAAATATAGATGATTCGGCGACTTAAATAAAACAGATATGAATAAAAAGAAGCTCTTACCTGTCGAAATCGTATTTCATCCTTCGTGGTGGAACAAACATACGGGAATCACTTTCGACGAAGATTTTTTCTATCATCCGCTCAAACGGGTGGAAGTTGAACGCCGAATGGAAAAAGAATTGTACGATCGCTTCGGCGAATTTGGGATCGGCGAAGATCGCGACCAAAATTTACCCATTGTCGGCGCGGTTCATAATGCAGCCGGTTATATCCTGTCAGAAATGCTCGGATGCGAAATTCGGTATGCAGATAATCAAGCTCCACAAGTCGTCAGTCCCAAAAGGGAAGATTTCAACATAGATGTCGATGGCGCAATGAACACCTTTCCCATGAAACGGTTGTATAGGCTGATCGACGCCTTGAAAGCACGTTTCGGTTACGTTTGTGGCGATATTAATTGGCAAGGTGTGCTCAATGTCGCTTTGGATTTGAGGGGCGAAGGTATGTTAACGGATATGGTGCTTCGAGTTGAAGAGTCCGAAAAATATTTTCGGGATATCGCTTCTGTTATCCAACAATTCGTCCGTTTCGTTTACGGACAAACAAGCACAACTTCCATCTCTGTCAACCGTATTGTAAAACACTTGAATTCAGCCGTATTTCTACATTCCGAATGTACCCATACCCTGATTTCGGAAGATTTATACGAAGCATTTTTACTGCCGGTCGATTTGCAATGGAGCAAAACATTGTACCCCTTCGGAATCCATTATTGTGGTTCCGACCCACATCGTTACGTTGACTGTTTTGCAACGATCCCAAATCTCACTTTTTTGGACTTGGGCTGGGGAGGCGACGTCAAATGCCTACGCGAAAAGTTGCCGAATACGTTTTTTTCTATCCGGTTAGACCCTGTAACCATCCACGATACGTCGAATGCTCAATTAGAAAGTATTATCCGTAAGTTAGTCAGCGATTCAGGCAACCCGATACTCACGGGAGTTTGTTGCATTAATATGGACGGTAATACCGACGATTCGAAGATAAGAACCATCTACCAAACGGCAGAAACCGTCAGAAAAGAATATTCACTCTAAAAACATAAAACCATAAATGAAACGGATCTATCTTACATTATTCGCGAGTTTATTTGTCGCGTTTCTCCATGCGCAAACCACAGAAATCCAATACTTGTCTGGTAAAGGCTCGGACGATGCGGTGCAATGGGAATTT
>JAIRMH010000274.1 GCA_031258835.1 Tannerella sp. | reverse complement strand
AACAGCGTCAATCCTGTCGAATGGCTCACCGATGTCCTCAACCGGATTAATGATTGTAAAATGAGTGACCTCAATCAATTGCTGCCCGGATTGTGGCGGAAATCTGAGGGGGTGTAGTTCTCCGGATGCTTACCTTTCTCCTGTCTTAGATATGGTACAGGTAAAAAGCGAAAAGCCTGTAAAATGCTACTTTTACAGGCTTTTCGCTTCGTTTGTCGCTTGATTGGCAGCGACTTAGCGGTATGGACGGAATATGAACTTTTTCTCTTATCCGGCTGAAAACAAACAATTTGCATTGTTATTTTTCAGCATCGGTAATGGTTTGGTAACGAGTTCATATTAAACCAAATTAAGCCTGTAAATATGCTTACAGGCTTAAAATTTTTCGTGGTGTCGCCGTCCGGCTATTTTCCGGCGGAAGGAGGGGGATTCGAACCCCCGGTACGGTAACCCGTACGACAGTTTAGCAAACTGTTGGTTTCAGCCACTCACCCATCCTTCCTTGTGTTTTGAATCGAACTGTTTTTCAAAAGCGGTTGCAAAGGTATTCATTATTTTCAAATCTCAAAATAAATGAGCCAAATATTTTTTTTTGCATTATATCAAAATATCTGCTACATTTGCGTGATTTTTTTCTACAAAGACAATAAAAAAACAATTTATAAATATGTATAGAACAAAAACTTGTGGAGAGTTACGCCTTAATGACGAAGGACAATTCGTAACATTAGCCGGATGGATACAGAAAATTCGTGATATGGGAGGTATGACTTTTGTTGATTTGCGCGACCGTTACGGTACTACTCAGTTGGTTTTTAATGAAGATGCGGATGCTTCGCTCTGTGAACAGGCGAACAAATTAGGACGTGAATTTGTGATTCAGGTCAAAGGACGCGTGAAAGAGCGTTCAAGTAAAAATGCTCATCTCGTGACCGGCGAGATTGAAGTCGTCGTCTCGGAATTAAATATCCTCAATGCAGCGCTTACACCTCCTTTTACAATTGAAGACGAGAGCGACGGCGGTGACGATATCCGCATGAAATATCGGTATCTTGACCTGCGTCGTAATATTGTGCGAAAAAACTTAGAGACAAGACACCATATGGCGTTCGAAATACGACGCTTCTTAAGCGAGGCTGATTTTCTTGAGGTTGAAACGCCCGTCCTCGTAAATTCAACTCCCGAAGGCGCACGGGATTTCATCGTGCCATCCCGAATGAATCCCGGACAGTTTTATGCCCTGCCTCAGTCTCCGCAAACACTGAAACAACTATTGATGGTTTCCGGTTTTGACCGCTATTTTCAGATAGTAAAATGTTTCCGCGACGAAGATCTGCGCGCAGACCGCCAACCGGAATTTACGCAGATTGACTGCGAGATGTCATTCGTCGAGCAGGAAGATGTCTTGCAGATATTCGAAGGAATGACGAAACATCTTTTTAAAACAATCTGTAATATAACATTCGATGAAAATTTCCCCCGTATGACATGGCATGATGCAATGAAATATTATGGCTCGGATAAACCTGATATCCGCTTCGACATGAAGTTTGTCGAGCTTATGGATATCATGAAAGATTCCGGCTTTGCCGTATTCGATAATGCGGAATATATCGGCGGAATATGCGCTAAAGGCGCTGCTGCATACACGCGCAAGCAGCTTGACAGCCTTACCGATTTTGTAAAAAGGCCACAGATTGGAGCCAAAGGGCTTGTATATGCACGTGTTGAGGACGACGGAAATGTAAAATCTAGCATCGACAAATTCTACCCGCAGGAAACGCTCCGGAAAATGAAAGAAAAATTCCAGGCACAACCCGGCGACCTGATCCTCATACTTTCGGGCGATAATGCCAATAAGACACGCAAACAACTTAACGAGCTACGCCTTGAAATGGGAAACCGGCTGGGATTACGCGGCAAAAATACATTTGCCTGTTTGTGGATTATAGACTTCCCATTGCTGGAATGGGACGAAGAAACACAACGCTACTATGCTATGCACCATCCGTTTACCTCGCCGAAACAGGAAGACATTCCGTTGCTGGAAAATAATCCCGGCAATGTTCGCGCAAATGCTTACGATATGGTCATTAACGGCGTGGAAGTTGGCGGCGGTTCTATACGTATACACGACAGTCTGTTGCAAAACCGGATGTTCAAACTACTTGGATTTACCGGAGAACGGGCGCAATCGCAGTTCGGGTTCCTGATGAACGCGTTCAAATATGGAGCGCCTCCTCATGGAGGTATCGCTTACGGCCTTGACAGACTTGTAGCTCTGTTCACCGGCCTTGATTCTATTCGCGACTGCATCGCCTTCCCCAAAAACAACTCCGGACGTGATGTCATGCTGGATGCACCGTCCGTACTTGACGATGCGCAACTGAAAGAATTGAACATCAAAGTTGATATATAAATGTATGATCAAAATTAAGGATATCCTAAAAGAAATAGAACATTTCGCTCCGTTAAGTCTTCAAGAAGACTTTGACAATGCAGGCGTCCAGATCGGCAATGTGAATTTACAGGCGACCGGAGCGCTCCTTTGCCTCGACGTCACTGAAGAAGTTTTGGATGAAGCTATTAACGCAGGATTCAACCTTATCATCTCCCATCATCCCTTAATATTCAAGCCCTTAAAATCGCTGACAGGAAAAAACTATACCGAACGATGTATGATAAAAGCCTGCAAAAACGACATTGTCATATATGCCGCTCATACAAATTTAGACAACACTGCCGGAGGATTAAACTATAAACTTGCCGATATGTTCGGATTAGAGGACGTCAGGATATTAAGTCCCCAGAAACACAAACTGATAAAACTCGTCACTTTCGTTCCCGAAGATTCCGCCGAAACGCTTCGCCGAATATTGTTTAAGGCCGGAGCGGGACATATCGGGGATTATAGTTCGTGCAGTTTCAACGTCGAAGGTAACGGCACTTTTCTTGCCGGCGAAAACTGTAACCCTTATCGTGGAGAAACAGGGAAATTTCACACAGAGAGAGAAACGCGTATAGAAACTGTTTTTCCGGCACATAAGAAATTGTCCGTTATACGCGCTTTACTATCGGCACACCCTTATGAAGAACCTGCTTTCGACCTGTATAAGCTGGAAAATGACTGGGAACAGGCCGGTAGCGGAATTGTAGGGATACTTCCGGACTGGGAAGACGAGTTGATCTTTTTGCAACGAATAAAAGATGTTCTGAATGTCGAATGCCTGAGACATTCACCCCTTACAGGACGCAAGTTGCGCACAGTGGCCATATGCGGCGGCAGTGGGGCATTTCTTATAAACGAAGCGATCGCGTCCGGCGCAGATATTTTCATCACCGGAGAAGCCAAATATAATGACTTTTACGATGTGGAAAAGTCTGTTTTATTAGCCGTAACAGGACACTATGAAAGCGAAATTTGCACAAAAGATATATTCTTTCATATTATATCAAAAAAATTTCCTACCTTTGCGGCGCAAAATTCAATAGCAAATTCAAACCCTATTAAATACTTATAAGCATGGCAAAAAAGATTGAAGCCAAAGCAGATAATGAGGCTGTAAAAGTAACAACAAAAAAAGACGTTATATTAAAAGAAACGAATACAACAACTAAAAAAGGCGTTGCAGAAAAGAGAACGGAAGAAAAAGAGACGGCAAAAAAAACTGCTTTCAAAAAGATTGCGGCTAATAAAAAAGAAACAAATGACGTCGTATCCACAGAAGAAGTCACAATCGTCACTCCTTCTGTGAAAAATAGGAATGTCAAGGATTATTCCGTTGAAGAAAAGTTACATATGCTGTATAAACTTCAGACAATCGTTTCCGAAATCGATAAAATAAAAACTCTACGCGGAGAACTTCCGTTGGAGGTGCAAGATCTTGAAGACGAAATAGCCGGACTTAAAACACGATTAGAAAAGTATCAGTCTGAAATACACGAACTTGATAATAATGTGACGGCTCAGAAAAATAAAATCTCAGGAGCCAAAATACTGATCGAAAAATTTAAAGGACAGTTGGATCTGGTTCGTAACAATCGCGAATTCGACAACTTATCAAAAGAGATTGAATTTCAGGAACTTGAAGTCGAGTTCTCGGAAAAGAAAATAAAAGAATTCAACGTTGCTATAAAACAAAAGAAAGAAAGCATTTCCGGTAGCAAAGAAATTATTGAAGGACGTAAAATTGATCTCGAACAAAAGAAAAAAGAACTCCAGGAGATCATAGCGGAAACACGTCAGGAAGAAGAAAAGTTGCGTGAAAAAGCTAAATCAATTGAAGACAAAATAGAATTACGCCTGTTAAACGCATTTAAACGCATCCGTAAAGGCGCTCGCAACGGTCTGGCGGTGGTCAATATCGAACGCGATGCATGTGGAGGTTGTTTCAATAAGATACCGCCACAAAAACAATTAGATATAAAACTCCATAAAAAAATCATCGTTTGTGAATATTGCGGACGTATAATGATCGATCCCGAACTTGCTAACACGATTGAAAAATAGCCCTGAAATAAAACTTGATACGCAAGATACAAACATTCATTGAGACAAATCGTTTATTGACTTCGGAGAAACCGGTTATTGCCGGATTTAGCGGCGGCGGTGATTCCGTTTCATTATTATACATACTAAACCGGTTAGGTTATCGATGTATAGCCGCTCATTGTAACTTCCATCTCCGGGAAGCGGAAGCCGATCGTGACGAAGCATTTTGCAGGAAATTCGCCGAAGGTTATCACATCACATTTGAAAAAAACGATTTTGACACCCATTCATATGCAAAGCAAAAACATGTTTCAAGCGAAATGGCTGCGCGTGAATTACGTTATCAATGGTTTGAAGTATTACGCAAAAAACACGATGCACAGGCTATTGTCGTCGCTCACCATCGGGATGACAGTGTTGAAACAATGCTTCTCAACATGATACGGGGCACAGGGATACGTGGACTTAGCGGCATTCGCCCGAAAAACGGATTCATCGTTCGCCCTCTGCTTTGCGTAAACAAGGAAGAAATAAAACAATTTCTGGAAGAACAAAAACTGCCGTCTGTTACAGACAGTTCGAATATGTCGGACAAATATACGCGCAATTTTATCCGTTTACGACTGCTTCCGTTAATGGAAGAAATTAACCCGTCAGTAAGGAGCGCACTTTCCAGAACGGCTGAAAATCTTGCGGATATAGAAAACATATACTTACAGACAATAGAAAAGTCTAATATGTTGATTATCAACGATACGGATAAGAAATATGTATACATACAGATTGAAAACCTGATGCAACAGCCGGCGCCAAAAACCATTTTATACGAATTACTGAAAACATACGGATTTTCCAGGTCCGTATCCGGCGAGATCTTTCGGACATTGACCGATAATGCGTCCGGGAAAATCTTCGAGGCTACGGAGGAATCGACATACAAGCTACTAAAAGATCGTGATAAATTAATTATTTTCAAACCTGACACTACAATATGGGAAGAATATAAGCTAAACGAGAATTTAGCAAATTGGTGTAATTTACCTCTGACATTGTCGGCCGATAAAGTACCTGTCGACAGTTCATTCGAAATAGACAAATCGCCTTTAACGGGAGTATTCGATTATGACAAACTCTATTTCCCTCTTACGCTAAGACGGTGGAAGTCAGGAGACTGGTTTGTACCTTTTGGGATGAAGGGACGCCAGAAACTGAGCGATTATTTTTCTGATCATAAATTTAATCTTTTAGAAAAGGAAAAAACTTGGGTATTATGTAGCAAGAATGATATTTTTTGGATCATTGGTCATCGCACCGACAATCGTTTCCGGATAAATGACAAAACAAAAACAGCATTTATCATAAATTTTTCCGGAAAAAATTGCACCAATTAAAAAATAATCTATATCTTTGCCGCGTCGTTGTAACAAAATAGCAAACATAGCTCAAATAGAAGTAAACACTCCGAAAAACATTTTAAATCTTTTCTATAAAGAAAAGTGTATTATTATCGCTTACTTAATTGAATTCATAAATCTGAAATATATTATTTTATAATTTTGATATGCAAAAATATAACATTCTTGAATTAAACGAAAAACAATTATCCGAATTACAGGAAATTGCACAAAACTTAGGCGTCAAAAAAGCGAAATCATTGCCAAAAGAAGATTTAATATACAAAATTCTTGATGAGCAAGCTATTTCATGGGCAGGCATGCAGGTTGAAAAAAAGAAAGAAAAAGAAGCTCGTAAAAAAGAAAAGAGAGCGAAAAGAGTTGTTGAACATTTAAACAAGAAGCAGGAACCTTCCGCTAAAAAAAACGTAACAACAGCCGTCAGCAATACGGAAGAATCCCCTAAAACAGTCCGAAGAGGACGTCCACCAAAGAATAAAGTGCAACAAACGAACGACGCCAAAACCGGCCAAACGAATGACGCCAAAACCGGTCAAACGAACGATGCCACAGTCGGTCAAACGAATGATGAACGGCCTAAAGGGAAAAGAGGAAGACCCCGTAAAGAAAAGACAACGACGATTCCGTCACAACAAAAAGAATCGCAACCCCAAAAAGTTCAGTTTGGAAACGTTGTTAATGAAAAGACAAATATCAGTACCGGATTAACAACGCCTCTGTTAAATACGATTTTACCTCCGTCTCAAACGAATACGGCACAGACGTCGACGCCGAAAGTAACCCATGAGGCAAAAGTAACCCATGAGGTAAAAGTAACCCATGAGGTAAATAAAAAATCCCCCTCCGAGAAACTGAAGAAAATTAAGGAAACGCAAGAGAAACCGGAAGCACAGTCACAACAACCGACTAATAAAAGAATTATATTCAGGCATAGTAACGAAACCAATACCATGTTGGATCAGGTGATTCCAATATCGACAAATGCCGAGAATAAACCACCGATAACGGTTATCGAGCCGGTTACGAATCAAAATCAAAATCAAAATCAAAACCGTCCGGTAACAGCTAAACATACTGCCAATAATAACAAGAACACGAATCAACGTCAGCTTTCTCCCATGCAAATGGAGACGGATAAGACATTCGATTTCGACGGGATATTAACGGGTTCGGGCGTATTGGAAATAATTCAGGACGGATACGGGTTCTTACGTTCGCCGGATTACAACTATCTGTCGTCGCCTGATGACATTTATGTATCGCAATCGCAAGTGAAATTGTTTGGACTTAAAACCGGAGACCTTGTCGAAGGCGCTATCAGACCTCCGAAAGAAGGTGAAAAATATTTCCCACTGGTGAAAGTGGATAAGATCAACGGATGTGCACCGGAAGACGTACGTGACCGCGTGCCATTCGACCATCTGACCCCTCTCTTCCCGGATGAAAAATTCAGGTTGACAGAGAAAAAATCGCATAAAGTATACGACCAAATATCCGTACGGGTAGTCGATTTGTTTTCGCCTATTGGGAAAGGTCAGCGCGGCCTCATTGTAGCCCAGCCTAAAACCGGTAAAACAATGTTACTCAAAGATATTGCAAATGCTATTGCGACCAACCACCCGGAAGTTTACATGATTATCCTGCTGATAGACGAACGTCCCGAAGAAGTTACCGACATGGCGCGAAGCGTCGATGCGGAAGTGATAGCGTCAACATTCGATGAGCCGGCCGAACGTCATGTGAAAATAGCGGACATCGTTCTTAACAAAGCTAAACGTATGGTTGAATGTGACCACGATGTGGTGATTCTGCTTGATTCCATAACACGTCTCGCACGAGCATATAACACTGTTCAGCCGGCATCGGGGAAAGTGCTGTCGGGAGGTGTCGACGCCAATGCACTCCAGAAACCCAAACGGTTTTTCGGGGCAGCACGTAATATCGAAAACGGAGGCAGTCTCACCATACTTGCTACAGCCCTGACGGAAACAGGCTCTAAAATGGACGAGGTCATATTTGAAGAATTTAAAGGTACCGGTAACATGGAACTGCAACTCGACAGAAAATTATCGAACAAGCGTATTTATCCCGCCGTTGATATTATTGCTTCCAGTACCCGGAGAGACGATCTGTTACAGGACGAAGCAACGATTAACCGCATGTGGGTTCTACGTAAATACCTTTCGGACATGAACTCAATCGAAGCAATGGAGTTCGTTAAGAAACAACTCGAAAATACAGCTAATAATATGGAATTTTTGGTATCCATGAACGGATGATTATGTTTCATTATGTGGCATTACAAAAAAAAAGCGAATTTTCGGATTCGCTTTTTTTTATAATAATTCATCAAAAAAATCCGGTTTTTAGAACGAAGCGAATCATTGGTTATCTCCCTTATATGGGAATTACAATCCTAACAGAACTTTTGCATTATCAATTGCGGCCTGCGTCATCCGTGTTCCGCTCAGCATACGCGCAACTTCGCCTACCCGTTCTTCATCGCCAAGACGCCGGATACGCGTATAAGTACGTTCAGGCGCATCTTCCTTATAAACAAAATAATGGACGCTGCCTTTCGCAGCAATCTGCGGAAGATGCGTAATCGTTATTACCTGCATCTTCCTGCCCAGCTCTTGCATTATATCAGCCATTTTATCGGCAATTTCACCAGAAACTCCTATATCGATTTCATCGAAAATAATAGAAGGCAGGGAGGCATATCCGGCAATCATGGCTTTTACACATAACATTAGCCGTGATATCTCACCTCCGGATGCTGTCTGCGCTACGGTTTTCAATTGTTCATTTTTATTTGCGGAGAAAAGGAATGATACGTCATCCATTCCATCGGCAGACGGTTTGCTCTTCGGCGTAAATAATATCTGAAAACGTGTAGCGGACATGCCAAGCAACGCCATTCGTCCGATTATCTGTTTTTCGATTGTAATAGCGGCGTTCTTTCTTAATGCGGTTATCTCTGTGGCTTGCGTTGTCAACAATTTATAAGATTCTTCACAGCGTTTGGTTAACGTATCCAGTTCTTCGTCAAAAGAATCGATAGCGCTAAGTTGCACACCATATTCATCTCTCCGGACTATCAGTTCTTCAACTGACGAAACCCTGTGTTTTTGCTGTAATGCATAAATTGTATTTATCCTGTTATGAACCCATTCCATGCGTTCGGGATCAAATTCAATATCATCTTTAAGTACGTCCGCTTCGGAAGCCAGATCGTCTATGTCGATGTATGAGGAGCGAAGCCGGTCGGCATATTCTTTTGCTTTCGGGAAATAAGCGAATAATTGTTCTACGGAGGTCAAAGCTTCTCTTAACGATGAGACGACGGAAGGATCTTCGCCATTCAACAACGCGGTGATTTTATATAATGCCGTTTTTATTTCTTCGGTATGAGATAAGGTGTCGGATTCCTTTTCCAAGTCCTCCTGCTCGCCAACCTGCAACTTCGCTCCGTTAAGTTCTTCATACTGAAAACGTATATAATCTTCCTCCTGCTTCATGTTTGAAATTTTGTCCTTCAAACCGGCTAAAGCATCGCGCAAAGAATTATAATTATTATATTCGTTCCGATATATGCCAAGTTGCTTCCCGACATGCGCCATCAGATCAACCACATTGAGTTGAAAACGGGTATCCGCAAGCAGCAAATTCTGATGTTGTGAATGTACATCAATCAACATATTCCCTAATTCTTTAACTATTGAAAGCGAAACGGGCGAATCATTTATAAAAGCGCGTGATTTACCGGAACTGTATAATTCCCGCCGAAACATACACGTTGCCGGATCATATTCAAGATCATTTTCCTGAAAAAAAGATTCAAGCTGATAGGTCGAGACATCAAAAGTAGCTTCAATAAAGCATTTGTCTTTCCCCGACCGGATACTGCCGGAGTCGGCACGTTCTCCCAGAACAAGCGATAATGCTCCAAGTATAATAGACTTGCCGGCTCCCGTCTCGCCCGTTATAACAGAAAATCCATCCTCAAAACGAATATCCAACTCATCTATTAATACATAATTCCGTATAAACAATGATTTCAGCATATACTAATTCTTTAATGATTCATAACGTGACGACGCTGCAGGGAATAATTCCGAAAACAATTTGTAACCCTCCTGTTTCTCCTGCATCGTTGCTTTTGAATATACGGCAACCGTTTCATCTAATTTACAATCGGTAAACAGTTGTAATAATATGGATGTCGGACGTGCATTCTTCAGTTCGCTCAATGCAGACAGGGACGAGATCATATTGGTGCGCCCGCGATCAACATTGGCCGACATTTCGTCTAAACCTTTTCTGTGATAATTATACCACATCGTATGAAAGATGTTTCCTTGATTTTCCGTCAAAGCAGTAGCTAAAGCATGACGGTTTCGTTTGTTAGCAAAGGCTGTCCACCCATTCCATGAGGGGTTCGACTGAGCAAGGGTGACAATCTGCTGCGCCTGTTGGAAAAACTGCTGACCGCCATTAAGGGAAAAACTGTCAAAATCAAATCCCAAAATCATATAAATATAATAGATTATCGTAGCGGTAAGATTACTGTCCAACGTATTTTCCGTATGCTCCAACGGTTCAAATTCGGTATATTCGAAATCAAATTCTGTATCGCGAAAATTAAAAATAGTCGTCGAATAAGTAGAATTATAAACAGGACGACGCGCCTGAATCTGTATCTCACAACTAAACCGATTATTTTCCACCGAATTGACGATAATCGTGAAATTACAGTCTATACGCTCATTTTGCGAGAATGTCGCAGTAGTCCACTTCTTCATATTGATAAATTCCGTCAATGCAGTCTCCAGCGTATTGAATAGCTGCTTATTCGATCCTTGTATCTTATCGCTGTTGATTGTAAGCGCCACATTCAACTCCTGCGCCCCGGCAGTTCCGGCAACACAAAAACATAATATCAGTAAACATATTAAACGTCTCATCCCATCGTAAAATTTATAATTATAAACGCCCGGATACTAAACAATTAATAATATCCCCGGCAATTTCAGTTTTTGACTTCAAGGGCAAGGCCGTTTCCTTGCCATATTTATCAATCAACGTTACTTTGTTCGTATCACAACCGAAACCTGCTCCTTCGTCGTTCAACGAATTAAGGACAATCATATCAAGGTTCTTGCGTTGCAGTTTCTCTCTCGCATTTGCTATTTCATTTCCCGTTTCCAATGCAAAGCCGACAATCGTCTGATTTTCCCGTTTGTTTTTTCCGAGTGTTGCCGCAATATCTTTATTATGAACCAGCGAAACTGTCAACGCGACATCCTGTTCGCGCTTGATCTTTTCCGCAGTCATCCGTTCCGGTCGGTAATCCGCAACTGCCGCACATAATATAGCTATATCACATGAGGGAAAAGCGCGGAGCGTTTCATCATACATCTCATCAGCCGATTCCACATCAATACGTTTAACGGACGGATGCTTCGTTTTCAACCCTACAGGTCCGGCTACAAGCGTCACATCCGCTCCTCTGCCGGCACAAACCTCGGCCAAAGCAAAACCCATCTTTCCCGAAGAATAGTTACCAATAAAACGTACAGGATCAATCTTTTCGTATGTAGGGCCGGCGGTTATCAGTATCTTTTTTTTTTGCAGGTGATTCCGGGTTGAAAAAAAATCTTCCAAAATCTTCACGATTCCTTCCGGTTCCGCCATACGGCCTTTCCCGTCAAGACCGCTTGCTAAAAAACCGGTGTCAGGCTCGATTATATAATTACCATAAGAACGTAGTTTGTCAAGATTTTGCTGTGTCGAAGGATGTGCATACATATCCAGATCCATTGCCGGAGCGATGAAAACCGGCGCTTTACAGGATAAATATGTCGTAACAAGCATATTGTCGGCAATACCGTTTGCCATTTTCCCGATAGTCGATGCCGAAGCCGGTGCTACAAGCATTGCATCAGCCCACAAGCCAAGATCTACATGGCTGTTCCACATGCCGTCGCGACTGGAAAAAAAATCACTTATCACAGCATGACAACTTAAGGTAGCCAATGTTAACGGAGTGACGAACTCTTTTCCGGCAGGCGTTATTACAACCTGTACTTCAGCGCCTTTCTTTATTAATGCACGCACTAAGTAAGCTGCTTTGTATGCGGCAATACTCCCCGTTACGCCTAAAATGATTTTTTTCCCCTTCATTATATATTCCCCCTATAAATTCTGCTGGACATTTTTATCGGTCTGTGTGGAATGTCGATGCTGGATCTCCGCAAGTTTCTGTTTCGTGTTAAGTGGAAAATCGCCCTGCATCACCCAAGTGTAATAACCTTGATCTTTTTCCAGTACATCTTTGACTAACGATCCTTTATACTTGCCG
>JAIRMH010000252.1 GCA_031258835.1 Tannerella sp. | reverse complement strand
TTTTCCGGATACTAATTTTTGATCGTCCGTACTTTATAGAGTTTTATATTGGGTATAGTCAATGTTTTATCGGGATTTTTAAAATAGATATGATATGTCCACCAACTTTCTTCGGCTTTCGTGTAGATCAGTTCCGCCGTCTTGTCGTTATAGTTGACGGATTTCACATCGTTGGTCGATTGAAGCGGTTCGAAAGGCGTGAACTTCCCGGTCGACATATCAAAGGAATATACGCCTTCGTGTCCGCTTAACAGCAATCCGTTGCCGGAGACAAGAGACAGATCGTGTCCGCTCTCGACCGGAATTGGCCATTTCTTTTCGAGCGCCAACTTGGGTGCAGGCGTATCCCAATCCTTCAATGAATACGCACGGAGTTCGTCGTAACCCAATGCGTAGAAAAGATTTCTTTCTGCCACCCACACGGCTCCATGACCGGAGTACAGGCTGTCGCGAAACAAAACCTGCTCCGGTTTACGGATGTCATATAGCTCGATACGGTTTCCGGCCGGATGAATGGACAGGGCGACGGCGATTCTTCCACCGGGCAATAAATCGGCAGAGTGGGCATTTGGAACATGTGCATAAAAAAGACAGTTTTTGGTGGCACGGTCCAACAGCACAACGCCGCCGCTTGAGGCGGTCAGCAACAGTTGCGTATTGTTGTTGACAGGTTTGCAATCGTCTATCGTGTTCATGTATTCTTGGTACTCTTCCGGCAACTGCGATGCTGCATCCGATGTTTTCCATTCCCATACAATCGTTACGGATTCTTCATCCGATGCTTTTGCGTCGATTATGATCACTTTGTCATCGCCACAAGCAATGATCTCGTGAAGTTTTTCTCCGGCAGTGCCGCAACCGGAGAGTATTAAACAGGTTAATATAAATAAACGTTTCATTTTACCAATCTTTTTGTGCATTATAATCCATAAAATTCCAGTCTTTCAAGTGTGCAGGCATCCGTTGAGCGACGATTAGATTTAATTTCTCCTGCATCTCAAGATTGTGGACGGCTATATTCGTCGTTTCCTCCCGATCATTCTGCAAGTTATATATTTCCCATGCTCCATCGGGATAGTCCGCAACTTTTTGTTTGACACCTTTCATATTTCCGATTCTGATGGCCAATTGCCCCCTCTTGGCGCTAAATTCCCAATACAAATATTCGTGTTTCTGCTGTTCACTTTCGTTACCCAGAAGAGTTGGCAGAAGTGAAATGCCATCTGTAGCATATACACTGTTTTCTTCAACAATTTCCTTTAAAGTAGGATATATATCATATTGAGCCGAAATGTGTTCGGATACGCTTCCTGCCTTGATTTTACCCGGCCAATGGACAATAAACGGCACTCGAATCCCTCCTTCATATAAGTCTGTTTTTAATCCTCTCAGACCGGCTGTGCTATAAAAAAAATCTGCATCTACACCGCCATTAAAAGTTGTGCCGTTGTCGCTTGAGAACATTACGATGGTTTGTTTATCCAAACCTAATTCTTTCAGTTTTTCCATAATAACCCCTACTTTACTGTCCATCCGGGTGATCATAGCTGCATATGTAGACAAGGGTTGGGGATTCGGACAATATCCATTCTCACCAAGATAGGCTTTTTCTTCAAACATTCCGTCATATTCAGCCAGGCTTTCTTTGGGAACCTGTAATGACAGATGAGGAACAGTGAAAGGCAGATACAGAAAAAATGCTTTATCCCGATAAGTTGATATAAACTTTAACGATTCCTCGACCATTGCATCCAAGGCATATTCTTTCCCTGTGAACAGATCGTATTCCGCCGGGTTATCAGGCTCTTTTTCGAATTTTTGATGGACGCGAAACCATTCATTATCTAATGGATCACGGATATCGTTCTTCCATAGATGCGTAGGATAATAATTGTGCGCCTGTTTTTGATCAAGGTAACCGTAGAAAAAGTCAAATCCCTGCCGGGCAGGGATTCCTGTAGAATTTGGCCCTCCCAATCCCCATTTACCGATGACTCCGGTAATATAACCGGCTCGTTGGAGCATACGGCCTATTGTTTCCGTATTTTCGGGCAAAGGCATCTGTCCCCGCTCCGCTTCGTCGGTGAATCCACCGAGTTCATAATTGTTCCGGATATAACTGTGACCCGAATGACGCCCGGTCAACAACATACAGCGGGCGGCCGCACTCACCGGACAAGAGGTGTAATGCTGCGTAAAACGAATGCCCTCTGCGGCAAGGCGGTCGAGATTAGGTGTTCTTATTTTTGATTGTCCGTAACAACCCAATTCACCGTAGCCTAAATCGTCGGCATAGATGTAGATAATATTGGGTTTTAACCGTGTTGTCTGCTGTTGCGGAAGCGAACATCCTGCCGAAGCCCCTGCGATAATGCTCCCTGTTCCGTATATAAGAAATTCATATTGCTTTTTCATAATGATTGTAAAACATGACAGGGTCATTCGAAAATAAATGTAAATTCATCGTATGAAGCTGTACGCCATGCATATTGCTGCGTGGTGGGCGAAATGGCAAATAGCGGGGAGAACGTTTTCACTTTCACGGTTTTTCCGTCCGGCAGGAACTCAAGTAGCCGCAACCAGCCGTCGCCGCCATTCCCATGCCAGCCGCCTCCGAGCGCCTGTGCGTTAAAGACCATTTGATGTACTTTTTTTCCGGCGGCGTTCAGGTCGGTACGAAAAGCGATATGGCCTTTTTCGTTATCCGGTTCCCCGATATGTCCTGCCAGGACAAGTTGTATGTTTGTCGAAGGCTGGACTAATTTCCGCCACAGAGAGGCTCCATAATTGGGATTTTCCAGTTTGTAATTCTCTTTTTCAATATGTTTGTTATCAGCGCTCAGATAAGAATGAGTGAGTAAAATGACGGTATGGCCGGCATATTTTTCCTGTGAGATAATATTTTTTGCCCAGTCGATGGTTTCGTCGCGCGGTGCAAATTCCAACACTAAGAGCAGGAATTTTTTCCCTTGGGGCGTCACCAGTTCGAACGTAGCGTTAGCCAGTGTCGGCATCCGGTCGCTGTTCAGACCTGCATCACGCAAAAGACGCTGTGTCAACCGGTTTTTATCTACCGGGAAGTATTTGTCAAAATTCGTTTTACGGTTTTCGGCTGATTTATATCCGTAGTCGTGGTTGCCGGTTGCTTGAATACAGGGCACTTTCCCGTCCAGACGACCGAATGCCGCGGAGACGGCTTCCCATTGCGATTTACTGGGCTGGTTGCCGTTGACGCCGTCCGGATTCGGATATTCGTTCTGTTCGACCAGATCGCCTGTGCAAAGCGCTAACCGAATGTTCAACGGTTCAATGTTCGACGCAATCCATGCCATCATCAGTTCAAACAGCGGCTGGTTATAATCAAATTTAATGTACGTTTGCGGATCCGGTATCATGACCATCGTCCACGAATCGGGATCGCTCAGTTGCGGCGGATTATACGCCGCGGTCTGTTGTGCCGGCAAATTGCAGCACAAAGTAAGAGCCAATAAAATTACTGTGATTATTCTTTTCATATCATTGATGTTTTTAGATAATTATGCAAAGATAATTATTCGGCCGGATATTAAAAATACCGGCCGAATAAATTTACTACCACCCCGGATTATTAGGATCAAGCGCCGGATTTTCTTGTATTTCGTATACGGGAACAGGCCAGAGATAGTCTCTATTCTTATTAAATACCCTGACTAATTTCTGCGTATAGTTGTGTGTATAGACCGGTCCGTTCATTACTATCTCAGCTATCCTCCATCGGAGAATATCCATATAGTAATAACCTTCTCCTGCAAATTCGATTCTCCGCTCCAACCGGATGATGTCGCGCATTCGCACCTGGTCGTCCATCGCCACGTAAGTTGCCACGTCGGATGGATCGGTATGCTGGATAAGCGGCATCTTGACCGTTTCCCGGTTACGCACGGCATTCACGGTTTCGTATACACTCTCATCAATCTGATTAAGCTCAGTTTTGGCTTCGGCATACATTAGAAGGACGTCGGCATACCGCAGAACGATATAATTGATATCTGACTGATTCCCATTTTTAATGACATTATTGTATGCATTATCTTCGTCATAAATACTATACTTTTTGAAAGTATAGCCTGTTTGAGGGAATCCCGCACTTCCGAGCGTCGTTCCCCGATATTGCGAACCGGGCCATGCTATAGTTTTCCTGAAGCGTGGGTCTCTGTTTTCCCAATAATTTTCAGCGTCATATAACGGTGAAGTGCGGATGTCAAGTCCGTCGATCATCAGATAGGCGTCTACCAGGTCGCGTAACGGGGCACTGGTGTCGTATTGGCGGCGAATCAGATCGAAGGAATGGCAATAGTTCGGGTAGAGATATTGCACATCGAAAATCACTTCGCTGTTATTCTCATTTTCGGGCATGAACAAACCCCGGTAATCAGGGAACAACGCATATTTGCCCAGATCGATTACCTGTTTTGCCGCCGCTGCCGCTTCCGCAAATTTGCCGTGGTACAGGTATTCTCTTGCTTTTAAGGCATAACATGCCCCTTTGGTTGCCCGTCCCGTCTGGGAAGGATTCACATCCAACACGGCCGCCGCTTCGTCCAGGTCTTTCATGATTTGAGTGAAGATCTGCTCTTTTGGCGTCCGTGGGAGGGTATTATGTTCTTTCACCGGCGGATCAAGAATCAAAGGTGCATCGCCGTAATAGTTGATCAGCATACTATAATAAAGCGCCCGCAAGAATTTCGCCTCTGCGATTCCCTGATTCTTTTTCGTTTCACTCATTGGGATATCCGGTACTCTTGCCAGATAGGTATTACACCTGCCTATTCCTTCGTAGGCATGTGCCCACCGGTTATTAATGATTCCACTGTTTGATCCGTCATGAATACCTTCGGCGATACGGAAGAAACCGGAACTGCTGTTATAATCCGTGGCATTAGGTGTTCCACATTCTTCCCACAAAGGAGTTGCCCAATCTCCGCCACCATAAATACCTGTGTTACGTAACGTTTTGTAACATGCCGTTAAACCTGCATCGGCATGTGTTTCCGTTTTCCAAAAAGAATCTTCGGTATATTTATTTTCAGGCTCGGTGTCCAGCCAACTTTCACATCCGGTTAGAAAGAAAGCGGCGGCTGTCGTCATACATAATATTATAATAATGTGTTTCATATTTTTATTATTAAAAAGTTACATTAATACCTGCCGAGTAAATTTTAATGGTCGGATATGAATAATAATTATCCTGCGTTAGATTTTTTTCCGGATCAAAATGCTTCATTTTTGTAAAGGTGAGGAGATTCTGTCCGTTAATAAATACTTTTAGATCTTTCATAAATATCTTTCGAGTAATTTGCAAA
The DNA here is from genome assembly GCA_031258835.1 of Tannerella sp. GTDB lineage: Bacteria > Bacteroidota > Bacteroidia > Bacteroidales > Tannerellaceae > Tannerella. Next base: position 5,980 of record JAIRMH010000252.1, on the reverse strand, counting down.
GGGAACGTATAGCTCAATTGAACATTTTTCAATCTCAAATAAGAAGCGTTTTGTAACCAGAAAGTAGAATTTTCAAAATTCAAAGTGTTTCCGGTGCTAGTGGTCAGGATCGGTAGTCGCGCGTTCCTGTTGTTATCTGTCCATGCGTCCGTCTCCCATTCTTTGGTAAACCCTGCTCCGTTATAAAAAGGATAAGCGATATTACTTTGCGGATAAGTATATACTTTACCTACGCCCTGAAAAAAGGCAATCAGATCGAAACCTTTGTATCCTACGCCGAGATTAAAAGCGTATGTATACTCAGGCACCACACCGTGTACGATTTTCCGGTCTTTAGCGTCAATCACATCATCCTCTTCGGGATTCTGGTTTTTATACTTGAGGAATCCTACTTTGGTTGCCGCATTCTGGAATGCGTGTGCTTTCAGATCTTCTTCCGATTGGAAGATACCTTCCGCTTCGTAAATATAATACGACTGTACGGGATGCCCTTCTGCCGTAATATAGCGGCCGGAAATGATTTGTTGTCCATTCAGGTGAGTTACCTTATTCTTGTTGTATGCAAAGTTCCCTCCGATTTCATATGATAGGTCACCTTTTCTGTCAAGAAAGTTCAGTATGATTTCGATACCTTTATTGTTCATGGAACCAACATTAGTCGTCGGTCCCGTTAGGTTACCCACTTGATGCGCATAGTTTACTGCGCGTAGGATGCCATTGGTATTTTTATTATACACTTCAACCGATCCATTCAATTTATTCTTGAACAAACCAAAGTCTATCCCCAAATTAGTCATGGTCGTTGTTTCCCAACTGAGTTCAGGATCTGCCGCTACGGTAGCTGAAGCACCTATTGCTTCGGTAGAACCGAAAGAATAGTTTTGATTCAGACCGATAGAATTTATATAACTCCAAAGAGCTATTTCTTGATTACCAATTTTCCCCCATGAAAAACGAGGTTTCAAAGCTGTGATCCAGTCAATATCCTGTAAAAAATGTTCCCTGTCCATCCTCCATCCCGCAGAAAAAGACGGGAAAAGTCCCCAGCGATGCCCTTTGGCAAATCGTGAAGACGCATCGTAACGGAAGTTTGCTTCAAGAAGATAGTTTTCGTCGAAATTGTAATTCAATCGGCCAAAATAGGACAGGATCGCCGATTCGGTACTGTTACCTGCCACGGTCGGATTGGTAAGGAATACATCCATATCCGTCAATTGATTGTCCATGGAACCATCTTTTTGGGCATTGAAATACTCCCATGAGAAACTTTCAAAACTGTTGCCCAACAATACGGAAACTTGATGTTTTTCGGCAAACGCGACATTCCAGTCAATGGTATGGAATGCCGTTAGATTCAATTCCTTTTCATACCTGCGGTAGCCACGTGTAGTATTCGATGCAATAACAGGAATCAGCGTCTTGGGGTTGACATTTTCCAGATAGGGTTGAAAAACGTGTTGAATATAATCGTATGTATTTGCTGCCAGATTGAGCCGGTAAGTAATGTTTCCGGGTAATTTCAAATCTGCAAACACATTACTCAGTATACGTTGCCTCACGTAGTTCCGTTCACCTTCTTTTAATCTTGCCAACGGATTCGCCCAAGAGTTAAGACCGGTGGAACGCAGCCACGTATTGCCATACCTCCCGTCTTCGATATATACGGGATAGATCGGCGGCGTACGGAAGATTGCCTGATTCCAATAACTCTCCATCGTCATCTGCGGCTCATTATATCTACGATAGACGCCTGATATTTTAGCGCCGATAGAAAAGAAATCCGTCACATCTACTTTTCCGCTCAGCCCTATAGAATATTTACTGGCTTTTGATGCGTTATATTTAAGGATACCGGTTTGATTCAGAACTCCGAGCGTTAATGCTATATTATGTTTTTCACCGCCACCTGACACGATAATGTTATGTTCGTGAATGAAACCATCGCGTAATCCGATTTCGTACTGATTGGTGCGTGGATACATGTAACCATTCGGGTCGTGAGGAATGCCATTGCGGTATTCCTCAATTTCCGCATCAGTGTATTCCTTAGCTTTTCCTTCATTAGTGAGTGCAATGTTTTTGTACTCCATAAATTTGATCGGGTCAAACTCTATATCGGGCAGTTTAACGATCTGTTCTATTCCAAAATAGTTGTTATAGTTTACGCGGTAGCCTTCGTTCCGTTTTCCGCTTTTGGTCTTTATCAGGATCACGCCATTGGCTGCTCGTGAACCGTATACCGCAGTGGAAGCCGCATCTTTGAGGACGGAGATGCTTTCGATTTCATTTGGGTTGATGTCTGCCAACGGATAGGAAATCCCGTCTATCAAGACCAGCGGATCATTGTTGTTTAATGTTCCTACGCCACGAATACGAATGGTTGCTCCGTCATTGCCGGGCTGGCCTGTAGTTTGATTGACATACAGGCCGTTTAGTCCTTGCAAGGCCTGCGAAGTTGTAGTTATTGGCCGGTTAGCCAGCTTTTCGGTATCGGCAACCGTTATTGCTCCGGTCAGGTTCACCTTTTTCTGAGTTCCGTAACCGACAACGACTACTTCCTCCAGCGTTTGAGTGTCTTCCATTAACGTAATGCTGACGTTGGTTTGACTACCTATCTCCACTTCCTGTGTCCGGTATCCTATAAAACTCGCCGTTAACGTAGCACCGGGCGACACTTCCAGCGTGAAATGCCCATCTATGTTGGAGATCGTTCCGTTGGCATTTGATCCTTTTTCCACGATGTTTGCTCCGATAATCGGCTCACCGTCCGCATCTTTAATTATGCCGCTCACCCGAATCTTTGAGTATTGGGTGCGTGAATAAGCCGAGTTGTTAATTTCTTCTTCTTTCTTTTTTCGTAGCGTGATATACTGCTCCGTAAAAGTATACGCGATATCGCCGTTTTTAAATGCATCACTGAGGATGTCACCGATTTGGCGGCTTTTAGTCTTGATATTCAGTTGGTGTCTGACGTCGATATCGTCCTTGCTGAAAATAAACAGAAAGTCCGTTTGATCCTCTATTTCAGAGATCAATTCCTGAAGTGTAAGAACACTTTTCCCAATATGTATAGTTGTCGATTGCGAAAACGTATTTGCAGCATACAATTGTATCATACACAGGAATATAAAAAATACAGATAATTTCATGATTCGAAATAATTTATTCAATTTACGTATATTAAATAGATTCATTACAACATTTTCCATATCTTTGTTGCATAATGTAGGTAAATACTTTTTTATTTTTTTATCTCACGGTAAGCTAAATGAATGTATTGACTACTTTATCGGAAGTGGAGTGTAGCCGCACTCCACTTCTTCTGTTTGTCATACAGTCGGATAGAATTGTTTTAGGATGTGTTCATAAGCATTTGATTTTTAAATGTTATACAATAAAGTTAATATATCTCGATTTGTTGGTCATTCAGAATGAGATAATTGAATTTCCCGGTTTCTTTCATGGCTTTCAGTATTTGGTCGATATCGTCGGTCTGGCGGAATTTGCCGGAAAAGCGGTAGTTTTCCATGTCCGGTCTGGTGATTCTGATTTTCACGTCATACCATAATTCCAGACGTGCGGCAATTTCTTTCATCGGTTGATTATCAAAATTGTAGATGCCGTTTTTAATGTAATGCGACTGCATAAAGGACGATGTTGTCTTGAATAGTTTCCTGTCCCTGACGTACGCTTTTTCATTTGGCGACAAATAGAGGCGGTCGGCGTTTGGCAGATTGGAAGACACGAATACGGAACCGTTCATCAAATCAACTTCAAACAAAGGACTTTCAGCATAAGCGAAGACGTTAAACTGTGTTCCGGTTACCGTCACACGATGTTGCCGGGTCTGTACGATAAAAGGTTTTTGTTCATTTTTGCTGACGGAAAAGAGGCCTTCACCGTTTAGTTCGACCATCCGTTCCTTCGTGTTGAAACGGTTGGGAACCCGGAGCCGCGAGCGTGAACTTAGCCATACTTCCGTCCCGTCGGCCAACGTCACGTAAACCCGTTGTCCTTTGAACGCTTCTATAAACGTATATTCGGGCGCGTAGCGATTGGATGTATATTCTTTCGAGATAAACCAGACGCCGGCTAACAGAATGATCATTGCCGCATATTTCATCACCGACATGTAAACGCGCCGTATACGCCGCGTACGTATGCGGCCCATGAGTGTGTGTAGCATTTCCGACGCGTCACATTCATCTTCCGCCTGGCTCGCCATCCCGGCGACGCCCATGAGATTTTGAAAGCGAACAAATTCCGCTCTTAGCGCATCATCTTGCTCTAACTGTTCGAATAAAATAGATTTTTCATCTTCGGACAGCGTCCCGGTAAAATATCGGATCAATAAGTTCTCCATTGTTCGTATTTTAACGTGTTTATGTAATTCACCCTTATGACGTGAAAAACGCGAATGCCGTCAAAAAGAATAATGCTTTTTAATGTTAATTAACGTGCGAAGGGGGAGTGGGAGATCGTCTTAAATGATAAAAACAAGTAACGGTGCATAATCCTTTAGGACTACACGAAGTTTTTTCAGAGCGATTTGAATTTGTCTTTCTACCGTATGAGGCGTAATTGCAAGACGTTCGGCAATCTCCTTATGGCGTAGGCCCTGTAGGCGGCTCAGGACAAAAATCTCACGGCATCGTTCAGGTAACGAGTCGATAGCTTTGCGGATAATAGTTTCTATTTCTACGTTAGAAAGTGCGCGTTCGTTAAATTCCTGTAACGAATAGAGTTTCAGTTCCAGTTCTTTTTCCCGTATGTCGGACAGGGCGATGTTTCGTCCCGACGTTTTAAGCTGATTGCGCAGAAAATCTATGCAACGGTTTTTTACCATTGTAAAAAGGTAAGCGTTGATATTTCCAAATGCAGCAAACGTCGTTTTGTTTTCCCAGAGATAGAGAAAAACATCCTGTACAATGTTTTCAGCTTCGCAACGAGACATTACGTACGTTTGTGAAAAACGCACCAACCTGGAAAAGTATGCAACATATATTTTTCCATATTCATCTTTTTCAATATCAGGTTGCCGTATTTTCATCTTAAATGGGAGAAAAAAGTCAATAACGATGAGGGTCGTGTCGTAAACCGTTTGAGTTAATAATTATTAGTATAAGTCCCCGTTTTGTAAATACGATAACATTATCGTGGATTTGTTCATTTTTTGAGAAACAGATTGTTTTTCTGTTCAAACGCTTCAAATGTATCTTTTTCTGCACAATTCAGAAAGTAAGGATTCATTTTTAGCATTTAACCGTATCCTTACTGATTCTCAAAACTCTGCCTTTGTCGCGAACATCACGGCTGTTTATGGTCATCTCTATTATCTTTTCTTTGATGCCGGTCTTGCCGGCATTATAACGGCATTCATAGCGAAAATGCTTCCGACATTTATTGTATCGCCATTTCGGTGTTTCATTCTCTGATTTGCCGTTTTTAACCAAATTATTGCTGTGGCAATGAGGACAAAGGATTGCTTCTTGATGTTTCATTATTTCTTACTGTTAGGATTTTTCGAGGCAAATATATATATAATTCCGATGAATAATAACATTACCGAAAAAAAAATGCCGACACTCTTTTCCAGTTGCAATACTTATAGTCCGGAAAATGAGTATCGGCATTTCACAATTTCATAAGTCATTCATTTCTTTACCCAACCTTCCGTCCAGTCATTCGATTCACTGACGGCGCCTTTATACATTGCTTTTGTAAAGAAGTTATCCGTTGCCGACAGATCGGCGCCGCCGTCAATGACGCCCACAAAACCATTCTTAAGTTCAATCTCCTGATTAATCCCATTCCCGATTTTTGTTTCCAAAGCCAATTCTGTCCCGTTTTCGTATGTAAATCCATTATCCGTCCACAGATATTCGACTACCGATTCTCCGTCAATGAAACTTTGTTCGGTTTCGGTGGTGGCGGTCGTCAACGAGTTTGGTTTCCCGACCACCAGTGTATTATACAATTT